>JANMWO010000557.1:0-3015 GCA_031394025.1 Acidobacteriota bacterium | reverse complement strand
CGCCGATGCACGCTGATAACACAATTGCGGGGAAACTATATGGCATTGGGCGATTCCGCCTGCCAGCTCGCTTGCGAGCGAAGTTTTCATTCCGATTTCCAAAAAACTTCAGGGGATCACTGATTAACTTTGGGGTTTCTGCCATAAATAACAAACCCTTCCGTATGCCCAATCACTTTGTAATTGGCCAGCCAATCCTGTAAATCGGGATAGGCGCTAATCGCTAGTGCTTTGTTATAGGGACCCAGGCCATCGGCAATCCAGGTTGGCTTGGTCGAAATCAGTTTTGCCCGATTCTCGCGAGCCCACTGTGGTGCCGCTTGTTCCGTTGAAGTCAGGTGACGGTCGGCAATCACTCCCGTCAGCGGTTGCGAATCGAGGAACGGTGTTCCCGCTGGCAACCTGGTCAGGGCGAATAAATCCGGTCGATATCCCCACACCAACAACGTGTCTTGTTGTGAAACAGGAAGCAACTTTGCGGCGGCCACTGTATCGTTGGACATCGCCAAATCGCGCCATTCATGGGGACGATGCAACAGCAGATCGGCAGCGAGTTGACCATAGCGAGGGCCAAAGCGGATCAACGGAATCAGTAACAGTGCAAAGGTCGCGCATCGCCACCAGCCACGGGGAATCAGCAGCAGTCCGCGCGCTCCCAGCAACACGCAAACCGGTAGAAGTTGAAAGTAATAGCGCGGAAAGAATCGCCAACCGGCGCCGACTGCGGCAACGGAAAGCATCAACCAAAGGGCGAAGCGCCACTGCCGTTCGTACCAAAACCAGACCACGACGCCCACCACCAAGGCTGCGTGAAATCCTGCCCAACTAGCTGTTCTGCTGAGGGCTTCCCACGGTCCAAACACGTTGGCGGAATAGAGCAGGCCCCAATGCCAAACTTGTCTCCACCCGTCGGCTAAACCACCCGTCGCAACCAGCCATCCCAGCCATATAGATGAAGCCGCCATTGTTCCCGCAAGGAACCAAGGCAGTTGCGCAGCAAGGAGAATTCCACACACCGCCATCACAAACAAGGCTTTCACATTCAGTCCCAACGCCACACCACAAGCCAACCCGCTGAGCAGCGCTTTGCCCCGCCAAGCCCAATAGACGGCCAGCACATGAGGCACAATCATGAGCATATCCGGACCCAGCACCATCACTGCCGATGGAATCCAAAACGTGAGTGAAAAGGCCATTAGCGCCGCTGCTAACAGAGCCTCCGATTTCCCCCACAGCAGACGCGCGAACAGGAAGATTGACCAGGCCGCCAGCAATACATACAATGCCCCGGCAATGCGCAGAGCAAGCCCGGTGGACGCTCCCCACAGCAGATAAATCGCCGGGAAGAGTGGAGGCTTGTCAAACCAAAAGTCCTTATAAATGGTTTTGCCTGCCAACATCTGCAAGGCGGCAGCAGTGGGGTAACCTTCTTCCACCCAAACAATATCCAGGTGACACAATCTTGTTGCGATCACCAGCACGGCTATCAAAACCCAAGCCGTGCGCAAATGCATCTTACTTTCGCTCCAGGATTTTTTTCAGAGCCACTCGGAAATCGGCACCATACAGAGGATCAGCCAAAGCGAATTCTACGAAGGTCTCAAAATAACTGGGGAAATTGCCGATGTCGTAGCGTTTGTCTATCTTCGGGAGTTTCAACGCCAGTACGCGTTTGCCTTCTTCGCACAGCAATTGCATGGCGTTGGTAAGTTGAATTTCACCACGCTTATCGGGCTTCACACGGCGGATCATATCGAAAATAAGTGGCGAGAACGCATAGCGTCCAGAGATGGCCCAACGGCTGGGAGCGGCGTTTTTATTGGGCTTTTCCACCAGATTCTTAACACGAACCCAATCGCCCTCACCCTCCCCTGGGTCGATAATGCCGTAGTGACACACATCCTCTTCAGCAACTTCCTCCACCGCGATCACGCAACTGGCCCGCATTTCAGTAAAGAGCTGAGATAAGCGGCTGACGGCTTTGGATTCGCCATTCATCCCCAGAATCGAATCCCCTAAGGCGACAACGAAAGGCAGTTCACCAGCAAAGCTTTCTCCACACAAAATGGCGTCACCCAGACCTTTCTGTTGGCGCTGACGGGTATAGAAAAAGTTCGCCTGCAGTTCTTCAAACTTCAACTCATCCAGCAATTCCTGCTTGTTGGTGGAAGCAAGGACGCGCATCAATTCCGGGTCACTATCAAAGTGATTTTCAATGGAAGCTTTGTTACGACCGGTGATGAACAGCATTTGGTTAATGCCATTGGCAACCAGTTCTTCAGCCACGTACTGCACAATGGGTTTGCGGGCAACCGGTAACATTTCTTTCGGTTGCGATTTGGTCGCCGGCAGCAGGCGTGTGCCATGCCCGGCTACGGGAATAAGAGCGCTTTGAATCACCTTACAAATATATAACGGGTCTGCCACGCGACGCAGTTAAGTTACTATTTTGTGATGTTAAACACGTCCCAGCGCTATCACAAAGTAGCTTGCCCGCGTCTTGCCTGCATTGCGCCAACCGTGTTCTTCATTGGAGGCAACATAGATAACCGAACCGGCCCCAAGGGTGGAAACTTTTCCTTCAATCGTCACTTCAAGACTCCCTTCACGAAGCATCAGCAGTTCCGGGTGAGCGTGATGATGAGAAGCGTGCGGAGCCATGCCTGGGCCCAGTTCAGTCTGATGCAGGTCGATATGAAATCCGGATAAGGCGAGGCCATCCAACACGTCGCGAGAACGGTTCTGACCATTTTCTTTCACCAGCAGATCTTCAAAACGATAGGTTTGACTGATCAGCGTTTTGCGGTCGGCAGCGGAGGCGGTGGCGGTGGCAAAGATGGGGAGGAGCGCGGCAAGGTTTCTTCGATTCATGACCCTGATTGTATCGGATGCGGGTCAGCGATTCCGCAACCGAAAAGTGAGTAGGGCGGAAAGGCTTGATTCTAACGTGCGCTGAGCGTTAGGGAGAGCAGGGGCGGAGCTACCAGCATAATCTGATTGTGATTTGGGGCTTGC
>JANMWO010000533.1:0-4658 GCA_031394025.1 Acidobacteriota bacterium | reverse complement strand
GTTCGAGCACCGTTTGCGTAAGCGGCAAGATAGGCGGACCCAAGTGGGCAAACTTCTCCAAAGCCCGTGATTCCCGCATCAGTTTCAATGGCGACTACGGTTGAATCAAAGACAGCGACCGAGTTGCCGCCGGACCATTTGTAAGTGCCTTCGAGGAGGGGAAGACCAACTTGATAGTAAGTGATGCGAGTAATTTTCATGCAGGGTTATTTCAGTATAAATGGAAAGCCCGCAAGGGATCGGAGGGTGAGTGAACATAGTGCTGAAGACAGTTTTTGTCCTCAGAGGTTCGCGCATGTGTTTGGGAAATGAGGATTTTGTTGTCAGGTTGCCCAGACGCAATTGTGGAACCAGGGTAATTTGTCCAGCAAGCTGCTGGACAAATTTCTCCTCGGGCCAAGCAAGTTTTCACTCGCAGAGTGAGTCGGGCTGATCTTGGA
The DNA here is from genome assembly GCA_031394025.1 of Acidobacteriota bacterium. Taxonomy (GTDB): domain Bacteria; phylum Acidobacteriota; class Terriglobia; order Bryobacterales; family Bryobacteraceae; genus JANXSF01. The sequence goes on along the minus strand of JANMWO010000533.1, from coordinate 4,218 downwards.
TCGAAAGATGTGATCCCGGGCTATGCCGCAATTTCCCGTAGGATTTCAGGATGTAACTGAGCTACCTTTAGCAAGGTTTTCGCCGCTCCACTTGGAGTCCTACGCCCTTGTTCCCATTGCTCCAGGGTTCGTTTGGAAACGCCCAGCAAATTGGCGAATTGCTCCTGCGTAAATCCGGATATCAAACGTGCCTTGATAATTGGGGAAGTCGGTTCAGCAGAAATTAACTTTCCGCCACCAGCCTTGATTTCCATCACTCCCGCCAAAACTTCCTGCCAGATGTCACGTTCGGACTCGAACTTGGCGAGTTCACGTCCTGTCAGTTTCTTAGTCATTTCTGAACGCCTCCTTCAGTCTCTTGAGTATGTTTGCCGGTATGTTTTCCTGCTTTGTTTTGGCATAAACCGTGAGCAGCCAAAACGCGTTTGGGCTATACCGTACAAAGTAAATTACCCGTAGTCCGCCACGCTTGCCCCCACCATCACGACGCCATCGAAGCTTCCTCACTCCGCCCGAGCCCGGCACCACCGCTCCAACTTCTGGATTCAGCATCATAAAACGTTGCAATTCGCTGTATTCATCATCATCGAGATAGAGTGCGCGCAGACGATCAAATAGCGTCGACTCGATAAACTCAAACACGATTTCATGATACGCCTTTGGCGTATATATGTCAAACTCAATTCAAGCTTATGTGCCTATGGGTTCTCCGCTGAAGTACGTCCTTCAACTGAAGTCCAACATTCTCGCCGTTGGAACGACCCGTCCCACCCTAGGAATTATCCGTAATGCATTGAAACTACAATAAATAACACTCCCTCACATCGAAATCTGTAGTACCATCTAAATTCCGGGAATGGCCAATAACTTTCTAAGTTACTGCGTTTTCGGTCTGCCGCTCTTCTTTGGGAGTCTGCTCTTTGGGCAAAAGCCACTGGCAACTAACTTCCAGGAATTGGTATCAGCGACTGACACAAGCTCCGCTGCACGACGTAGCCCAGCTATTGCCCAAACTACGCTCAAAATTGTTACCACCTCAATTCTGCGCAGCATCAACCAAGTGCCCTATTCGCAGACCTTGCAGGCCACCGGCGGAACCTCTCCTTACTCCTGGTCTATCAACACCGGGAGCCTTCCCAATGGGTTGACCTTGGGCGCAGCCAGCGGGGTGATTTCCGGATCGTCCACCATTTCCGGCTCGTTCTCCGTAACTTTCAAAGTTACCGATGCTGCAAACACCATAGCCACTTCCGCTTTCCTTTTAGAAGCCGTTGCACAAGTGCAAATTGCCATCATCAATCAGGAGCCTTTACCCAGTGCCACCGTAGGGAAGTTTTACACCATGGCGTTGCCTGCAAGTGGCGGAGTGTCTCCTTATACATGGGCAAGTTTGGACCCGCTAAATATTCCTCCAGGAATGTCATTTAGTAATACGGGAATTCTATCGGGCACCCCCACCGCTGCCGGGACGTTTTATCCTAACATCCAAGTTCAAGATAGCGGCATTTATGGTTCCCCTTGTTGCGTGGGAAAACAAGCCTCCACCGTGCTGACAATCACAGTGGAACCAACGTTTCGAATTGTGACCAGTTCCCTTCCCGATGGTCCGATCGGCGCGTTTTATTCAGCCACCGTTTCCGCAGCCGGAGGCGTTGCGCCCACTGGCCGTACCTGGAATATCCTCAGCGGAGTGCTGCCCGACGGTCTACAACTGCAGGCCCTGGTTCCCTTGTCTGACAACATCAACATCATCGGCACTCCTACAAGAGCTGGACTTTTCAACTTCACCATCCAAGTGACCAATACGGGCCGGGATAGCATTTCCCGCTCACTTTCAATCCGCATCACAGCACCGTTGCAAATCACTTCCACCACGCTGCCTAGAGCATTTACCGGCACACCGTTTGCGCAGACTCTTGGCGTCAGCGGCGGCGTGCCCCCTTACCTTTGGACCACTGCTCCAAATCCAATTTCGCCGGGATTAATTATCGACTCCGGATTAGGAATCATTCGTGGCGTTCCTTCGCAAGAAGGTACCTTTGGATTCACCGCAACAGTTACCGATGGCCAGGGGACTCTTCAAAGCAGGCAATTTTCCTTAACCATCACGGCACCACTGCCAACATTGACGCTCAGTGTCCCCACGCTCACGTTTTCCTACCAACTTGGCGACACCCTGCCGACGTCGCAAATTGTATTCCTGACTTCAAGCGGAGCGGCAGTGAGTTTCACAACACAAGCGGTCAGCAGCGGAGGTTGGCTTTCTGTTGGCTCCACCAGTTCCACTGCTCCGGCCACATTGAATGTTGCCGTGAATCCATCGGCATTGGCAGCGGGAACTTACAATGGATCCATTGCCATTAACTCCACGAATGCAGCGAATGGCTCACTTACAATTCCAGTAACCATCACCGTAATCGCCGCCCCACTTCTTACGGCTTCGCCCACTCAATTAACGTTCAATTATCAGGCAGGCGGTCAACTCCCACCGGTACAGACACTCAGCCTGACCAGTTCACCCAGTGGATCCGCATTGCAGATTGATTCATCTGTACCGTGGCTGGCCGCATCCCCTGTAAGTACGGCAACACCAGCGGCGATTTTCGTTTCTGTAACACCTGCTGCATTGAATCCTGGAACTTACACCGGGACTCTGCGAGTTACTTCTGCTGGAGCATCAAACTCCCCGCTGACAGTGAACGTCACGCTGATTATTTCCCAAGCTCCTACCATTTCAGCAAGCTTTGCCCAGTTGAATTTCAACTATTCCATTGGTGGGCCGCAGCCGCCGGGCCAACCGGTGAGCATATCGTCTACTATTGGGACCACTTTTAACATCAGCACTGGCTCGGCCACGTGGCTCACCGTGACGCCAGCAAGCGGAATCATCAGTAATTCCGCACCAACTCAACTGCTAGTTACAGTGAACGCGAACGCACTGGCACAAGGAACTTACAATGGGAATATTACGATCACTGGTCAGGGCATTGTAAACAGTCCGCAGGTTCTTCCCGTCATCCTCACCATTGCGGCACCATCGGCCATCACGGTGAGTCCCAACCAGTTGGCATTCGCTGCAGTCCTTGCGGGAACGCCTCCCGATGTCCAAACCATTTCCATTACTGCATCTCCAGCGGTGAACTACACAGTGAGTACGGGCTCAACAAGTTGGTTGATCGCAGTGCCTTCCAGCGTGGCCACACCAGGCACAGTAACCATCGGCATTTCCTCAGCCGGGCTGGCCGCTGGCAGCTATACAGGTGCCGTCACAATCATCGCCCCCGGATCCTCCAACAACCCGCAAGTTGTACCCGTCACACTTACAGTAAGTGGTCAACAACCACTTACAATTGTGCCCACGCAACTGGCCTTTAATTATCAAATCAATGATACTATCCCCGCTCCACAATCAATTACTGTTACCGCAACTCCGTCCCAGCAATTCACTTACAGCGCTGGAAATACGCCCTGGCTATTTGTCACCGCTACAGGAAACAGGACCCCCGGCACACTCTCTGTTTCAGTCAACCCCATTGCCATGGCTGCCGGGAAATACAACGGGTCCATTAGCATTACCCCTGCCAACGGGACAGCGCAGACCATTGCCGTCAACCTGACCGTAGGATCTGGACAAGTGTTCACGTTGAACCCTGGCCAACTGAGCTTTTCGGTCCAGGCAGGAACCACGCCGCCTGTGCAGACCATCGCGATTTCCGCTGTAACTCCCGGTGCATTTACGGCCACAACCATCACTCCATGGATGACCGTAAGTCCGTTGGGCGGCACAACGCCATCCACAATTACCGTAACCGTGAATGCAGTCGGATTGGCTACAGGTTCCTACAATGGTTCGGTTATGATTGGCGGTGCCGGATCTTCACAAGTGCTGCCGGTGGTCCTTACCGTATCGCAGACATCGCCGATTGCCGTGAGCATCAATCAAGTGAACTTCAGCTACTTCCTGGGTGGAGCAGTTCCATCGTCCCAAACAGTGGCCATTTCCACACCGCTGCCAACGCCCTTTGTGGTGAACACGGGTTCTACAAAGTGGCTGCTAGCTACGTCGAACCGGACAACCACGCCAGCCACTCTCACTGTGTCAGTAAACCCCACCGGGCTTACCGCCGGGACATTAACAGGAGCCATCACGGTGGCACCGGCGGCTGATCCGGCCAGCGCTCAGACCATCAACATCAGCCTGCAAATCACCATTCCCTC
>JANMWO010000530.1:0-3120 GCA_031394025.1 Acidobacteriota bacterium | reverse complement strand
ACTTGATCGTAATGGAAACGGGCTGGTCGATGATTCCAGGGAACTGTTTGGTAATACGACCCCCCTTCCAGTAGGGTATAGTCTTCCTCCTGGAATCCCGAAGAATGGCTTCACAGTTCTAGCAGCTTTCGATAGAGTCGAATACGGTGGCAATCAGAATGGCCTAATTGATTCCCATGATTCCGTTTATCGTCGACTACGATTGTGGATAGATCGCAACCGAAATGGTATATCGGAGGCGTCTGAACTGATCACGCTTGAGGAAGCAGGTATCGTTTCGATTGATTTGGACTATCGTAATTCACATAAAATCGATACTCATGGAAATGAGTTTAGATGGCGGTCCAAAATACAAAAATCTAATGGGAGCGACGTGGCTCCTTGGGCTTGGGATGTAATATTAAAACTCACAGCGCCCCCGCCAGGAATGGTCGGCTTGCAATCAAATTTGGTTCGCTGAGCATTCTCAATTGTCCATATCCATTACAACTGCTCCTCTACTCCCAGGAATTAAAGCAGAGTGCTCATAGTTCGACTCGCGCGCAGCCTCCACCCCATCCAGCAGTCAAAACCCTAGATTTACTGCCGGGGAGGAAGCGCAGTTTCATAACGCGGCTGGAATATTCAGACGGGCAATGACGCCAGGGGCTCTCCTTTAAGACCCACGCAAGGGGATAGGCTTGCCGCGCCGGGCCTGTCAACAATATAGACGGGACCGGTGCGGCATAGGATTCAAACGGGGAAAATTAACCCTTGATTTTGTTCAAGAACTTTCCATCGGCACCTTTTTCACGATACGCTTCGTGGCAGGTTTTGCAGGTGCCGCCGACGGCTTTGAATGCGGCATCGGCCTTGGCGGAATCGTTCTTTTTGAGGGCTTTCACAATGTTGCCAGCTTCCATGGAAGCCATTTTCGACCAACCGGCGGCATCGGCCTTGCCGTGTTTAGCCCAATATTTTTCCATGGCCTTGAATTCAGCTTTCAGCTTGATGGCCTCAGTGCTGATCTTGGCGTTGTCCTTGTCGGTCATGGCCTTTTTGACGCCACCATTGGCGGCATAAGCGGCTTTCATGATTTCAGGAAAAGGCCTTTCAGCGGCCGGGGTGACAGCAACGGTGAGGACCACTGCCGATAGGATCATTGCAATACGATTCATAGCTTTCTTATTCATAGCGCTCCCAGGGAGACGCTCCTTGGTCTGGATTTGTGGGCGGGGAAACCACTTTGAAACCATATCAGATTTTTCGTTTATCTGTGTGGGAGTGGGGGTTCGCTCTCTGTCCTGACGTTGTCTGCCGTTGATGTCTGTGGTTAGTGATACGCTTGGTTAGTGTAAAAGGAAAGGAAAAGTCTCAACGGCTGCAACTCAGACTCGCGATCAAAAACGCGCACTGGCGAGGGCCGAAGAGGTGCTCCCAGACCGTCAACGTTTTACTCTGGATGCCGCACAATGGGCAGCATTTCAAGCTGCTCTGAATGCCTCCACCCGCAAACTCCCCCGTCTGAAAAAGCTATTGCACGAACCAAGCGTCTTCGAACGTGGCATGAAGGAATAGTGCTTTTCCCACAAATAAAGATCCGGGTTGCCAATGGCTAAAGAATATATTGAAGAACGCAATGGAGGGTATTACGTAGCTGGAACGCGTGTGTCCCTTGATTCCATTGTGCAGTGCTTCAACGATGGCATGTCCGCCGAAACACTTTTGGGGGAATTCGACACTCTAACGCTTGCCCAAGTTTACGGTGCGATTGCCCATTACCTGGAAAATCAGGATTCAATGGATGCGTACCGGGTTCGACAAAAGCTGCGCTTTGCTGCAGCACGCCGTGCCGCTGAACCGATCCCGGAAGGGCTGCGGAACCGTATTGAAGCTGCTCGGCAGGAACTGCACTCCACTCACGTGGAATAGTGAAGTAGTTTTTCATCCCAACTCAACACATCACAATCCCCCCAAGCCATAAATTGCTATACTAAAACTTCGGGCGCGGTCTGTCTGCTGCCTGAAGGAATCCCATTGCCGCCCTGGCCCACTGCCATGTGGCGTAGTTTTAAGGAAAGAAATGCCGAAGAGAACGTTCCAGCCTAATAATCGCCGTCGCGCCAAAGTGCACGGTTTCCGTGCCCGTATGAAGACTCCAGATGGTCGCAATGTGCTTGCTCGCCGTCGCGCCCGTGGTCGTTGGAAGCTCACCGTAAGTGACGAAAGAGCTGTCCGCGCTGCCAAGTAAGTTTCCGAAATCATCCCGGATCCTCAAAAATGCCGAATATCGCAAGGTATACGACAACGGGATCCGGATGAGCTGTCCGTATTTTGCAGCCTTTTGCTTGCGGCGTGTGGCGGAAGTTGGTTCTGAACCTACAGAATCAAGATTCGGTTTCACAACGCCCAGGGCACTTGGTAAGGCTGTGGTTCGTAACCGGATTAAGAGACGCATGAGGGAAGCAGTCCGTTTGCGGAAAGTTCAATTGAACCCCGATTGGGAAATTGTCTTCAACCCGCGCAAAACTGTGCTAAACGCTCCATTCCCCAGCCTTCTTTCGGAACTGGAGAGACTTTTCCGGAAATGCAACACCTGATAATTTCTTTCCTCCGAGCCTACAAACGGTATGTATCGCCCATGCTGCCGTCAGCCTGCCGTTTTCACCCAACCTGTTCGGAATATATGATGGAAGCCGTGGCTCGGCACGGTGCCATGCGCGGCATTGCCAAAGGGTTGGCCCGCATTGCCCGCTGCCATCCATTTCATTCCGGCGGTTATGATCCCGTCCGCTGATCCAAGAGAATCCTATCGATGAGTGACTCACCAGAAAAGAAGCGTGAATTAACAATGGAGCAGCGGCTGCTGCTGGCCTTCGTCCTAATGTTCGGCGTCATGCTGTTGACTCCCTACTTCCTACCGAAGCCGCCAGAACCAACGCCAGAGCAAAAGAAAGCTGCCGCCGCCAAGCAACAGCAACCAACGCCTGCCGCGACGAATGCCATTCGTGCTGCTCAGCCTGCCGCATCCAGCAGTGCTGCTCCAGTGGCTCTGCCTGAAGGGCTGACCGTGGCCCAAAAAGAAGACCGGATCACCATCCGAACCGACCTTTACGAAGTGCGCTTCAACAACCGTGGCGC
>JANMWO010000472.1:0-3651 GCA_031394025.1 Acidobacteriota bacterium | reverse complement strand
GATCTTTTCGACGATGATTGCGCCTTCAAATCCGGCATTCCCGGAAATTTGACGACAGGGCTCTTCGCAAGCGCGGCGGATGATGTCGATACCGATCTGCTCATCACCAGTCACCTTGACGTCTTTCAGGGCCATAGCGGCGCGCAGCAGAGCCACACCACCACCAGGGACAATCCCTTCTTCCACAGCCGCGCGGGTTGCATGCAGAGCATCTTCCACGCGAGCCTTCTTTTCCTTCATTTCGGTTTCCGTCGCCGCGCCAACCTTGATCACTGCAACGCCGCCAGCGAGTTTCGCCAAACGTTCCTGCAGCTTGATGAGGCCTTCAATTGTCTTCTGCTCACCCTTATTCTTGTCGACATTGACGCGCTTGGCTTTGCGTATTTTCCCGCCCGGGCACGAACACCCAATGAAGTTGGCCAACCAACATTTCATGTACAGACTTTCAACGTGCGGCTGATCCAGGCCGATTGCCCTCCAGTCTTAGTAAGGACCGAGAAAAGTTCAATAGAGATTGAATCAGCAACCTGATAGACGTTAGTGATATCCTCATCGCCTGGAGCATAGTGGAAAGAATGACCGCAGGCGAGATCGTTATTGCTGCGCTAGGAATCGCTCCAGTAGAACGTCTGGGGTATTTGAAAGAAGTGTGTGCCAGCGACTGTGCCCTTCTTGAGGAAGTGCGGGCTCTGCTGAAAGAAGAGTCGGAGGAGGAGGACCCGGACCCGACCCTGGCGATCCAATCCAGTATTCAAGAAGGCGATCTGGAAGGTTCGATCGGTTCCTACCGCTTGATCCGGATACTTGGAGAGGGCGGCATGGGTGTGGTGCATCACGCTCAGCAACTCAAGCCCATCCGCCGCGAGGTGGCGCTCAAGGTCATTAAACCCGGCATGGACAGCCAACAGGTGATTTCGCGATTCGAAAGCGAACGCCAAGCGCTGGCGATGATGGACCACGCCAACATCGCGCGTGTGTTTGACGCCGGAACCACCGCCGCCGGACTGCCCTATTTCGCGATGGAATTGGTAGACGGCATCCCTATCACCAGGTACTGCGATTCCAAGCGCTTGACAATCAAAGAGCGTGTCGAACTCTTTATCCCCGTCTGCCAGGCAATCCAGCATGCCCATCAAAAGGGCATTATCCATCGCGACATCAAGCCCTCGAATGTCCTGGTGCGGCATGCCGAGAATCAGGCAGTGCCAAAAGTTATAGACTTCGGCTTGGCCAAGGCTTTGGGCAATCAACTGGGCGGTGACACCGTGCTCACCAACCTTGGGACTGTGCTGGGAACGCTGGACTATATGAGTCCGGAACAGGCCGAGTTAGGGAGACAGGACATCGATACGCGGAGCGACATTTATTCGCTCGGTGCTCTGCTCTACGAATTACTCAGCGGCACGCTGCCACTGGACCACACGGGCAACGAAAAGCGCTCCTATGTCGAAATACTCCAGCGAATCCGCGAGGAGGAACCGAAACCGCCCAGCAACCGTCTCAGCCAGTCAGCCACCTTAACAGAAATCGCCGAGCGCCGCCGGAGTGATCCGAAGCGGCTTCCGAAGCAAGTAGCCCGGGAGTTGGATTGGATTGTGATGAAGGCGCTTGAGAAGGATCGCACGCGGCGCTACGAGACAGTCAACGGCATGGCGCGCGATCTGCAACGATACCTCGCTGGAGATCCGGTGGAGGCCGGTCCGCCTTCCACGGCCTATCGAATGGGTAAGTTCGTTCGCAGGTACCGGCTATGGCTGGCAACAGCCGCGCTGTTCACCGCAGTGCTGGTGGTCGGCGTCGTGGTAAGCACTTGGATGGCGGTGCGGGCGAGCCGCGCTGAGCAGGAAGCCAAGGCTGTCAACTCGTTTCTGCGGGATGACCTATTGGCTCAGGCAGGTGCCAGTACGCAGGCGACATCCGGCAGTAAAATCGACCCAGACCTTAAGGTACGAACGGCTTTGGATAGGGCGGCTGCACGGCTTGAGGGTAAATTCACCGGACAGCCACTGGTCGAAGCTTCCATTCGGCAAACAATCGGTCTGACTTATAAAGACTTGGGCCTATTTACGGATGCGCAGCGGCAGCATGAGCGGGTCGTCGAATTGCGTCGGCGCATCTTGGGTGACTGGAGTCCAGACACACTGGCTAGCATAAGTAGCCTGGGGACAGCGTTAGAACGACAAGGAAAGTACTCCCAGGCCGAGCCGTTATATGTCAAAACTCTGGAGGCACAGCGTCGGGTGCTGGGGGAGAGTCATGTCGAAACGCTGTCCAGCATGAAAGGACTCGCCGCAGTCTTGTACGGCCAAGGTAAGTATGCGCAGGCGGAAGTGCTTTTAGCAAGGGTACTGGCGGTTGGTCGTCGCCTGCTGGGGGAGGAGCATTTGGAGACTGCGGTTAGTATGGGCAACCTTGCGGCGGCTTACCATGTCCAGGGCAAGTACGGGGAGGCCGAACCTCTCTATGCCAAGGCCATAGAGATCTTCACCCGCATGGCAGGTGAAGAGTATCCCGATTCGTTGAAATTCAACATCAATTTGGCGGAGTTGTACGGAGCCCAAGGCAAGTACGCTCAGTCCGAACCGCTCTATACCAAGGCTCTACAAACACAGCGGCGCTTGCTTGGGGAAAACCATCGCTCTACAATTTACACAATGAACAGCCTTGCCGAACTTCATGTCAACCAAGGCAAGTTCTGGCAAGCCGAGCAGCTTTACACCAAGGCTCTGGAAGCATCGCGCAAGGTATTCAATGAAGAACATCCCTTTACGCTCATCAGCTTGAACGGACTGGCGGAAGTATACTATTCCCAACACAAGTATGCGCAGGCAGAGGTGCTCTTAGTTAAAGTTTGGAAGGTTCGGCGGCGTGTGCTGGGCGAGGACCACCCCGAAACATTGACTACGATGTCCGATCTGGGGCGACTGTACACGGAATTAGGCAAGTACGAGCAGGCAGAGGGACCTTTGACCAAGGTCTTAGAGGTTCGGCGTCGCTTGCTAGGTCCGCAGGATCCAAAAACTACGAGTGCCATGACATCGTTAAACGAATTGCAGTTGCGCCAGAAGAAAACATCATTTAAGTCGCCAACGGCTGAGGGTGGCGTTCCTGCGTTAGATCCAAAATTTCACTAACCGAGTTCGACTCGCCGGGACGCTAAATGCCGCAACGTAGAACTTCCGTCCAACTTCCCTGGTTAGTCCTGCCTCTACCGCAATTCTAAGGACTCGGGAAACTGGGCGACTAACAAATAAAATAAGAACGACCGCCCCCCTTGCAGGAAGCGGTCGTCTTCAACACACAAACTACAGACTAGCTTAGTAATCCATTCCTGGACCATGATCACCACCACCTGCTGGGGCGGCCTTCTTCTCTGGGATCTCGCAGATCATTGCTTCAGTCGTCAGCATTAATGCTGAGATCGAAGATGCGTTCTGCAGAGCTGTACGGGTCACCTTGGTTGGATCAATGACGCCGGCCTTTACCATATCTTCGTAAACACCAGTTGCCGCGTTGAAACCGTACATCGGGTTCTTTTCGGAACGGATCTTTTCGACGATGATTGCGCCTTCAAATCCGGCATTCCCGGAAATTTGACGACAGGGCTCTTCGCAAGCGCGGCGGATGATGTCGATACCGATCTGCTCATCA
>JANMWO010000444.1:0-1529 GCA_031394025.1 Acidobacteriota bacterium | reverse complement strand
GATGAAAAAAGATGCCGCTAGTAGTTGCTGCCGGGGCACCCAGTGCTGGCGTCCATTGGTCACCTGATGATTGAAGGAGGAAAAGCCCGTGCGATGTGGCCGCAACCAAATGATCGTCAACCGGGCTGAAAGCGAACCATTCCCATTCCAAACCTGCGATAGGCAATGGCAGGAGAGCCCAACTGGCACCCTTGTCCGATGAGATGGCGGCGTGTCCACGGGAGGCGACAATGATTCTACTTTTCGATGCCGTCATTACTCGAATGGGTTGGTTTTCCAGCGCCGGAACAGGAACAGCTTTCCATCGTGAATTTCCCGGGGAACCTTCAAATAGACCAGCCGTAGTGGCCACCCACAATTTTGCGGCTGTGCCATCGGCAAGCAAAGCCAGAGCAGTCAACGAACCACGCTGGGCAGGGGCAGGAATCTGTTTCCATTGATGGCCGTCATTGTCACTCAGCCAAAGTGTGTGGGCCGAAGCGCTGAGGATCTGGGAAGGGGAAGATCCAGCCAGGAAGGTGAATGCATCGGCTGGTTTGATTGTTTGCCAACCGGTAGAGGAAGGATATTGGGCCGCCGCCCCATTGTTACCGGCTACGAAAAGCGCATTGGAAGCAGTGAACAGACCGTTCATGGCATGTCCTTCAAACCCCTCATTGATGGAACGAAAGGTATCGCCGCCATCGTCACTGCGAATCAACCCAGCGTCCATTGTTGCGGCATAGAGTTGCAAGGGATGCAAATGACTACTGACCACAGATTTCACGGCTCCGGCATAAACGCGTTGCCAAGTGACGCCACCATCCAGGGATCGCTGCAATCCACCAGTGGTGCCCGCGTAGACGCGCGACGATAGGGAAGAATAGGGCGAAGGATCGGGAAAAATTACATACGTTCGATAGCTGGCTTCCGTGGAACCTCGTAATTTCAACCAATGTTCGCCACGGTCATCACTGCGATAAATACCAGTGCAGGCGCTGGCAAATAGACGTCCTGGTTGTTGTAGGGCGGGGGCTAGTGAAAATACGTCGGAATCGTCAATCATACCGGTGTGAATGGATGTCCAGGTGGATCCTTCATCCTTTGTTCGCCATGGCAGGTGGGGAGTTCCGGCAAAAATGGTGCGGGCGTCGGTAGGGTCAAAGGCCACGGAAACAACTGGCTGCAAGTCACCTTTATCGCTGGGCGAAATGCGTTGCCAATTTTGGCCCCCGTTCTTAGTCAAATACACCCCATCGGTTGCGCCAGCCGCAATCACTTGCGGATTGCCTGGGAAAGCGGCCAAAGCCCACACGGATCGCCCACGGAATTCAGAACTGGCCTGCCAGGTAATCCCATCATCGGTGGTCTTATATAGGCCACTGCCTGTTGCGTGGTCGTGCGAAACGGCTAATAGATAGCTCTTATCATCAATAGAATTAAATAGTATGGCGTGAATCTTAGAATTCAGTTCGGCAGGAAAGGGACGACCTATCCAATGAGCCCCAGCATCCTGAGAGCGGAACAGGCGACCATGCAGCGAGGCAGCA
>JANMWO010000383.1:0-14019 GCA_031394025.1 Acidobacteriota bacterium | reverse complement strand
GCAGTAATGGATGCCGGGCATCCCCTCGCAAAAATTCCAAAGTGACATTGTTGCTCACCGAAAGTACATAAGCCCCTAAGCTTTCCGGTCTATCCAGTTGCCCGCCAGAACGGATAAAGCGGACCACCCGCAGAAACGTTTCCTGGCAAATATCGGCCATCAATTCCTTGGATCGCAACCGTCGACGCAGACGGTACCAGATCACTGTGGAAAAGTGAGTCACAAAATGTTGCTCCGTATCAGGATCACGTTCCCGTAGACGGTTCAAATAGTTGGCGTCAAACACCACGGCTGCTCTGCTGCCCCCTTTGCAGATACGTTATAGTCTATTGCAAATCAAAGTACTACGTCCAAATTCATGCGACGCAAGCCTCAAAAGATTAACTTACGTCAATGAATAGAGGGTCCGCAGAACATAAGGAAAGGTCATCCATCGCCACCCGCACTTGAAGATCAGTGCGAATTGAGCTACATTGCAACGACATGGTAAATCTACTTCTTCGCTGGCTTATCAGCGCCATTAGTCTGTTGATTGTGGCGTATATTGTCCCTGGCATTCATGTCAACGGCGGATTTCTTACGGCATTGATTGCCGCAGTGGTCATCGGCTTGGTCAACGGCACGTTAGGCGTCGTGATCAAGTTTTTCACTTTCCCGTTTCGTCTGCTCACGTTGGGAATTCTATCTTTGGTGATTAACGCTTTCATGCTGATGCTTTCTGCCCAATTCGTAGATGGTTTCAAAGTGGATTCGTTTGTGGCGGCTTTCCTTGGATCCATTCTGCTGACTGTTACCAATGCGGTGCTGCGCATGATTGTGCCGGACGGGGATAATAAAGCCAATAAATAAGGTCTTTGACGCCGAACGTTAAGGGATTGCATTGACCACAAATTGACCCGTACGGCCTATGGTGTAAACAGCGGTTCCGGTACAAAATGCTAACAGATGCATCAGGCAATCGCTATAGAGTTTCGAAGGGAACCTCGCCTTAACTGTGATGGGGACGTCACCCTGGCATTTGAGACAGAAACTACTCCATCGAATAACGCCGTCGCCCGGATGCTGGACGTCAGTGATACCGGCTTTCGTGCTGCTCACAATTGTGCCGATCTACGGCCTGGGATTCAGGTCCGCTTCAACCACAAGTTTTTTGTTGGCTTAGCCAAAGTCGTTTGGACCCATCCACGCGCAGGCCGCCTGGAAAGTGGCTTTCAAATCATCCACAACTGATTTATTTTAAGATCTTGAACTTTCTACCTCACGTTCCGTAGTAAATTAGGGCTTTAGTAAAGGTCACTAATGAGGGTGGGATGCTTCAAGTCAATTCACTGAAGAAAAGCTACGGAGCATTGCAAGCTGTTGATGACGTCACTTTTTGTGCCAGTGATGGCGAAACCATCGGATTATTGGGTCCTAACGGTGCTGGAAAAACCACCACAGTTTCCATCATTGCCGGTCTTCTAAGCCCAACTTCAGGGGAAGTCCTGATCGACGGGCGTCCTCTTGCTGGTGATACCGATCCAGTGAAGCGCAAGATAGGGCTGGTTCCTCAGGATTTGGCTCTCTACGACGAAATGTCGGCTCTGGACAATCTATCGTTTTTTGGAGCCCTCTATGATTTGAGTGGTGCACCCCTGACCCGTGCCATTGCCGAAGCATTGGATTTAGTGGGCCTGGCGGATCGCGCAAAGGATAAAGTAGGCACCTTCAGCGGAGGTATGAAGCGCCGATTGAACCTCGCCGCGGCGCTGCTTCATGATCCACAAATCCTATTGTTGGACGAACCCACCGTAGGCGTTGATCCGCAAAGCCGGAACGCGATATTCGACAATCTGGAAGTTCTCAAGAGTCGTGGCAAGACACTGATATACACCACTCACTATATGGAAGAAGCTGAACGGCTTTGTGACCGGTTAGTGATCATTGATCACGGAAAGGTGATTGCAGACGATACTCTCCCCAATTTATACCAGTTACTTCCAGTCACAAATGTGCTGGCAATTGAATTGGCAGACCCTCCAGACGCCCAGTTATTGCTTGGGTTAAAGGCACTTCCACAGGTGGAAACTGCAGAAGCGCAAGTTCGCGTTTTGAAAATCGGGATTCGCCATCTTTCGGAAGATACGCCGGCCATTTTGCAATGGTTGGTAATGGAAGGGCACCCCTACACGCACTTGGCGAATGAACGGGCAAGTCTGGAAACAGTATTTTTGAATCTCACCGGAAGGAGTTTGCGCGACTCATGATCACACCATTGATGGCCCTTGTAAGACGTGACCTGCGACTCTTTTTTTCTGACCAACGCTCGGTGTTGATGAGTTTTTTGGCACCCATCGTCATCGCCTCTTTTTTCGGTTATGTGTTTGGAGGCAGCGGCGGGAAGACGGAAATAAGTAAGATTCCGGTGCTGATTGTGGATCAGGACGGAAGCGACATTTCCCGTCAGATTACTTCCGGTTTGACTGCCGACAAAAACCTGGGAGTGAAAGTGGTCTCCACTGAATCGGCCAAGGAATTGGTTCGTAAAGGCAAAGCTATCGTAGCGATTCTACTGCCCAAAGAGTTTGGAGCCAATGCGGCTAAGGCATTTTTCAGTTCCGATGAAAAGCCAGAGATCGGCTTTTTCTACGATCCTTCTCATCGTATGGAGATGGGTATGGTGCAAGGAATTCTCACCGGGCAGGTGATGCAGACGGTAAGTAAAGAAATGTTTGGTGGGCCTTCCGGTCAAAAAATGGTATCCGATGCATTGGCACGTGTGGAACAAAGCCAAGGGTTGGACAAAGCAAGTAAGTCCACAATCAGTGATCTATTGCGCAGTGTAGAAAAGTTTAACGATGAAAACTCGAAGGCAAAGGTTGATGGTAAGCCGGTTTCGTCTGGCGGGTTCACCACTCCTTATCAAGTTCGTGAAGAAGCGGTCACTTCTGGAACATCGGTTGAGTACAACGGCTACGCCCATTCCTTCGGCGGTATGGGAATTCAGTTCATCCTCTTCATGGGGATCGATGTGGGCATTGGAGTCCTGCTGCAACGGCAGCGCGGATTGTGGAAGCGTTTGCGCGCAGCCCCAATTTCAAAGACACTTCTTTTGTCAGCCAGAGTGATCAGCGCGGCAATCATAGCGCTGGTGATTTTAACGGTCATTTTCACCTTTGCGCGAATTGTGTTTGGAGTCCGCATAGAAGGTAGCATGTTGGGATTTGTGGGAATTTGCCTGGCCTTTTCATTGATGACTGCAACCTTTGGATTGCTGATTGCCGCGCTGGGCAAGACGCCTGAAGCGGCCAGAGGGCTGTCCGTATTCGTCACACTACTGTTAGTCATGCTGGGCGGTGCCTGGGTGCCCGCATTCATATTCCCGCAATGGTTACAGACGGTCACAAAGTTTGTACCAACCCGTTGGGCAATGGACGGACTGGACGCCATGACGTGGCGTGGGCTGGGAGTGGATGCAGCCCTGGGACCCATTGCTGTGCTGCTGGGTTTTGCATTGCTATTTGGGGCCGTGGCTGTGAATCAATTCCGATGGGAAGCGGAAGGATAGCAATTCAAGACAGACTAACTGAGCATCTCTTTAATCAGCGTCCCTTCCACATCGGTAATCCGAATCTGGCGTCCGTTATAAGGCCACGTTAGCTTCTCATGGTTCATTCCCATCAGATGCAGAATGGTCGCATGCACATCAGCCACGCTCTTCTTATTTTCTTCCGCTGCCAAGCCGTACTCATCGGTGGTGCCAATCGCCTGACCACCCTTGATCCCGCCACCGGCCATCCAAATGGTGAACCCCTGGGGATTGTGATCGCGCCCATTCATCCGTTGCGAAATCGGCATGCGACCAAACTCACCGTGCCAAATCACCAGCGTTGAATCCAGTAATCCTCGAGCCTTCAAATCAGTCAACAATCCCGCCGTAGGCTGATCCGTTTCCTTGCAATGCAACCCGTGGTTTTCTTCAATTTCCCAATGAGCGTCCCAACTTTCCTGAAAGTTACCGCCACCTGAAAAAATCTGCACATACCGCACGCCGCGTTCCACTAATCGCCTGGCCATCAAACACTGCCGACCCACGTAATCCGTATGCTGCTCACCAATGCCGTACAGCTTGCGTGTGGCATCGGATTCCTGATTCATATCCACCGCTTCCACTGCGCTCGATTGCATGCGGAACGCCAGTTCGTAGCTCTCCATGCGGGCCTGCAATTCGGTATCTTCCGGATTCTTGTTCAAGTGCTGTTCGTTCAACTGCTTCATGTAATCCAGCCAACGCCGCTGCCTTTCTGGCGTCATATCTTTTGGTGGCTTCAGGTCAACAATCGGATCGCCTGTAGATCGGAACGGTGTGCCTTGATACGCTGCTGGCATAAAGCCGTTGCCCCAGTTCGGCGCACCGCCAATCGGGCCGCCTCGCCAATCGGTGAACACCACAAACGCTGGCAGATTCTGATTCTCTGTGCCCAGTCCATAGGTCACCCAACTGCCCAGGCTGGGATAGCCGGTTTGCACAAAGCCAGTGTTCATTTGGAACAGTGCCGGGCCATGATCATTGCTCTTCGAATACATAGACCGGATGAAACAAATGTCGTCCACTTTTTTCGCAACGTGCGGAAATAATGAGCTGACATCCATACCACTTTGGCCGTACTTTTTAAATTCCCAGGGCGACGGCATCAGCCCCCCGGGCGTCCCTTGGCTAACCACTATACTCTTGCCCGGTATGGTTTCACCGGCATGCTTCTTCAGCATCGGCTTCGGGTCAAACGTGTCCACGTGACTCACGCCACCGTAACAAAAAATGGAGATTACGTTTTTAATCTTCGCCGGGAAATGTGGCTGTTTTGGTGACACTGCTGATAGCCTTGCCCCTTGCAGCAAATCAGCAAACGCCAGCCCGGCAATGCCGCCGCCAGTTCTCAACAAAAGGTCTCTACGGGAAAGGAATCGTTGGCTCATGGGATGTACACAAACTCGTTGATGTTGAATAGCGTCTGGCAAAAATCATTTAATCCAAACGTGCTGCCACGTATAAATTCACTGGCTTGATGGATTTCACCAGCAGTGGGAGGTCGGCTCAAGGCCAGTCGATACGCCGTCTTCACCTGCTCATCCGTGTTCGGGGTAATGGCCTGCAAGCGCTGCGCAAAGTATTTGGCATTCATTCCAATTGCGGCATTGTTCATCATGATCAATGCCTGCGGAGCAATGGTGGAACGGTTGCGGCGGGAACAGGAAGTCATGCTGTCTGGCTTATCGAATACATCCAGCATGGGCAGGGGAATGGTTCGCTTGCTGAACACGTAAATGCTGCGTCGCCAAGTGGACGGATCGTTATCTGGTTTACCCGCCCATCCGCGTTTGGATGAAGATTGAAACAGTGCCGGATCAATAAACGGGTACACACCTTGCCCACCCATTTTCAAATCCAAAGTACCGGCCACAGCCATAATCTGATCGCGCACTGCTTCGGCTTCCAACCGCCTACGGGGCATTCGCCAAAGGCTACGATTCTCCGGGTCAATCTTGCGATTCTCCTCACTATCCATAGCTTCCATGCGATAGGCCTCTGAATTCATCATCAATCGATGCATGGCTTTCATGCTCCAACCTTGTCGAGTGAATTCCCCTGCCAACCAATCCAGAAGTTCAGGATGGCTGGGCTTTTCACCGGTCTTGCCAAAGTTGCTGGGCGTGCGCACAATGCCTTCTCCGAAATGATTCGCCCAAATGCGATTCACCATTACCCGTGCCGTCAAAGGATTTTCAGGGGAAGCAACCCAATTCGCAAATCCACGACGTCGCCAACTGGACTTTGCATCTGCCGGAGGTTCAGGGAAATTCCATTCCCCCCGATACGCCGCAGAAAGCACGCCAGGCTTCATCACGCTGCCTTTTGAACCAGAGCTGCCACGATACAAAAAGTGGGAATCCGGTGCCTTTGTACCCGATTCTTTCACCGCCATTGCCGTCGCCAATTCTGCCGGACGCCGCTTGTCCATTTCAGCAATCTTGCCCTTCATTTCCCTCTGCTTGTTTTGATCTTCGGCAGTCATCGCCGCCGTTAACTGTTCCGGCTCCACGTTGAATGTTTTTTGCACTTGGATGGCGTTTAATTTCTGTCCTTCAGTCCGCTTCTCTTCCGGGGTATCCAAAGCAGATTTAACGTAATCGGGAAGCTTGGCCACTTGCTGCGCTTTCAACATGTCGCGATACGTTTTTTCCAACTTGCTGAGTTCTGATTTAATCGGCTTTTCTTCTTTGTCAATCCCTTCACTAGCCGCGTTCCATAAATCCATTTCCTGCTTGGAAACAATGGCTGGCTCCTCCGCCTTCATAGGCCAAAAAACTGCTTGCACACGATAATAATCTTTCTGCGCAATAGGATCGAACTTGTGATTGTGACAGCGAGCGCATTGAATGGTCATGCCTAAGAATGAATTCACGGTGGTGGCAATCACATCGTCCAATTCATCCAAACGGGTTTGCTCATCTTTCTTGTTATTTTCCGTGCCCAGTCTTAGGAACCCCGTAGCGATCAATGCATTGTTGTCCCCTGGATGAAATTCATCGCCGGCAATTTGCTGTTTGACGAATTCGTCGTAGGGCATGTCTTTATTTAGCGCGTTGATCACCCAGTCACGGTAGCGGAAAGAATTGGTTCGTTCGCGGTCATATTCGTAGCCACCAGAATCGGAATAGCGCGCCAAGTCCAGCCAATGACGTGCCCAACGTTCGCCATACTGCGGCATGGCCAACAGCTTTTCCACCAGCGTCTCCCACGCTTTTTCTGATTTGTCGTTTACAAAGGTTTCTACTTCTAAAGGTGTGGGTGGCAAGCCGATCAGGTCCAAGTAAGCACGGCGAATCAGGATACGACGGTTGGCCTGCGGCATCGGCTTCAATCCTTGCGATTCCATTTTTGCCAGCAGAAACGAATCCACAGGATTCTTCGCCCAGCCACCGGTAAGGGTTTGCGGCACTGGCGGATGAACTGGTTTCACAAAGGCCCACCAGTTGCGTTCCTCTGCCGTAATGGGACGCTCTTCCATTTTGGCTAGCGCCGCTTTCCCGTCATCGCCCTTGGTCAAGTCAGGAAGGTTCAACCCTTCATTGATCCATCGTTCCAAAATGGCAATTTCCGCTGACGACAACTTCTTACCCGGCGGCATGGAAGGATTTTCTTTGCCACTGACAAAATTCATCAAACGACTTTCACTTGCCTTGCCCACAACAGCACCTGAACCGCGTTCGCCGCCCTTTAGGATACTTTCCTTGGTGCGCAGATCCAGGCCAGACATCTTCATGGCCGATCCATGACAAGCCAGACAGTTGCTCTTCAGTACCGCCGCAGCTTGATCCTGGACCTCTTGCGAAAACGCTAAAACCTGTAAAAAACACAATCCAATGAATCTCATTTTGCTTGCCGTCACCTGTGCTGTGATTATATCGAATAGCCGACGGCCTATAGGATTGTGAAAAAACCGTAGCCATGGTACTTTGACCCTATATTCATAGTGTGTTCATAGTCGATTGCTAAAATCAGACTCAATCCACTTTCACAGGGGAGTTTCATGTCACAAGCTCAGTCTCGTTTAAAATCAACTTTACAGCTATGCCTCGCCATAGTTCTTCTCACTAGTTTTGCGCAAGCGCAATTCGATACCGCTGCCGTTCTTGGCTCCGTGCGCGACGCTTCCGCCCTCGCCATAGCCGGAAGCTCAGTGATCCTCATCAATACTGAAACCGGTGTTAAACAATCGTCAGTCACCAATGAATCAGGCGATTTTCAATTCTTCAATGTCAAAATCGGTCGCTACACTGTGACCGCAGAAGCTAAGGGATTCAAAAGCGTCAGCGTGTCTGCATTCACTGTTGCCGTGAATGCCCGTCAACGGGTTGATCTCACGTTGCCTGTGGGCGACGTGAAAGAAGTGATCACCGTCAATGAGGCAGCTTCTTTGCTTGAGACTGATTCCAGCTCCAAAGGGCAGGTTGTGGGCAATCAGGAAATCGTCAATTTGCCATTAAACGGGCGCAATTATGCCGATCTGGCCCTGCTCGTTCCTGGCGTTCGCAAATCAGATTTGGCCTACGGCATTCCGCCTCGCGACGGTTCCTTCAACGTCAACGGCATGCGCAGTTCGCAAAACAATTTCATCGTAGATGGCGTTGATAACAATTCTTACGGTACATCCAATCAGGGATTTTCTAACCAAGTGGTGCAGGTTTCACCCGATGCTGTTCAGGAATTCAAAGTGGAAACCAGTAGTTATAGCGCTGAGTTCGGTCGGGCAGGTGGTGCCATTCTTAACGTCAGCATCCGCAGTGGCACCAATACAATTCATGGTGCCGCTTATGAGTTTTTACGCAACACAGAATTGAACGCCACCGGATATTTCAAACCCCTGCTCAATCAGAAACCAGTCTTAATTCAAAATCAGTACGGTGGAGCATTCGGTGGTCCCATTAAGAGAGACAAAGCATTTTTCTTCGCCGATTACGAAGGCTTTCGTCGTGTGGAAAAGGCTCCACAGTTTGCATCTATCCCGACTCTTGATCAACGCAACGGCATTTTCAAAGGTCCGATTCAAAATCCATTCACCGGGGAAGTTTTCAATAACGGCATCGTTCCTGCGGGTCAAATTACCAAATTCGGAAAAGACATTCTGGGAGATCTTCCAGCTCCGAATCTTCCGGGAGTTGGCAACAACTTGCAAACTTTGCCCAAGCAGCCAACCGATGTGGATAAGGGCGACGTTCGTTATGACCAGTACTTTACTTCCAAGCTGACGGCCTTTGTCCGTTACTCGCATCGCTTGTCTAACATCATTGTTCCCGCTTCCATTCCCGGCCCTTCCGGAGGCAACAGCAATGGGAACATCCGCGTGATGAATTACCAAGTGGCCGGTGGAACTACTTACAATTTGACGCCCCGCTCTGTTATAGAATTCCGCATTGGTGTGGGCAAGTCTGAAGGTGGAAAGACCCCCTGGTTCGTGGGAACTACAAGTTTGGGTGAACGGTTTAGTCTCCCCAACGCTCCGCGCGACCCCCGCTTCACTGGCGGCGTCAATTCGCAGGGCATCAACGGATTCACAACCATGGGTGTGCAAACGTCCAATCCACAATTCCAAAATCCGTTCGTCATAAATCCCAAAATCAACTATTCGTTGTTACTCGGCAAGCACAGCATCAAGGCTGGTTATGAATATCAGGCCATCAATACTCAGATCGACGATTTCAATCCGAAATATGGTGCCGATACCTACGCCGGTCGCTTTAGTAAGGTCGCTGGTACCGCCAACGACAACGAACAGTTTGTTGCTGATTTTCTGTTCGGTGCCCGTAGCAACTATACGTTGAACAACGCCGTGATCGTAAATTACCGCCAGCGGATGCAATTCTTCTATCTGGCCGATGACTGGAAAGTGAATCGTAAGCTGACCATCAACGCCGGGATCCGCTACGAGTATGCCACCCCACAATACTTGGATAACAATCTAATTTCCAGCTTCGACCCTGGGACTAATACGCTGATCGCAGCCAAAGCGGGCAGTACTTATGAACGTTCCCTGATCCATCCCGATAAGAACAATTTTGCTCCGCGACTGGGCATTGCCTACACGGTTTCGCCAAAGACAGTTATCCGTTCGGCATACGGTGTCAGTTACATTCACTTTAATCGCATGGGTGGAGAAAACTTACTGGCTTACAATTTGCCGAACATCGTCAACCCAACAATTGACCAGGCACCACTTAGTGCGGGGTCCGCTGGCGTGCCACTGTGCACCAACAATACACAGGCTCCAGGTACTTGTTTCCGAACCACACTGCAAGGATATCCAGACAACTTTCTGAATGTCGCCAATGTGAAGCTGACTAATGTGCGCACTAACTACATCCCCGCCGATTACAAAACAAGTTACGTTCAAAATTGGCATTTCACCATTCAACGGGAGTTAGTCAAAGACTTGTTGTTAGATGTTGCTTACGTTGGTGCTCGTGGCAATGGGCTGATGATTCTTGCCGATTACAATCAGGCAGTCCCCAACACCAACACGACTAACTTAAGCCTCCAATCTCGCCGACCCAATCAGAGTTTCGGGCTGATCCAAATCGCTTTTGGCGGAGGGTTTCTCACGTATCACGGCTTTCAAGCCAAAGTGGAAAAGCGCTTCAATAAGGGCTTCTACCTGCTCAATTCCTTCACTTACTCAAAATCGTTGGATAACGCCAGCGGTCATTTAGAGGCCAACAATGGTGATAATTCCCGCGCTAACTATCGCGACCTACGCAATGAAAAAGGTGTCACAGGTTATGACCAGCCGTTCAACAACACCACGACGTTCCTTTACGATCTGCCCTTTGGCAAAGGTAAAAGCTTCGGTGCTGGTTGGAACAAACCTACCGATCTGCTGCTTGGCGGCTGGCGCTTTTCCGGCATCAACACCATGAATTCGGGTAGCCCTGTGAACCTTACTTACAGCCCATCCTCTGATTTCTCTGTAAGTGGTTCTCCAAATTATCGCCCCAATTTGATTGGTAATCCGGTACTGGATGCCAGTGCTCGCACATCGCAACCAAGCTATGTCCAGTACTTGAATAAAGACACTGTTGTTGTTCCCACAGATCGGTCCACGCCCTTTGGAAACGCCGGTCGCAACGTGGTTCGCGGGTTCGGCCTGTATCAGATTGATATGGGATTGCACAAGGATTTCGCGCTTACCGAACGCTTCAAGATGTCGTTCCGTACGGAAGCGTTCAACGTTTTCAATCGCACGAATTTCGCCGCTCCGAACGGGAATCGCTCTTCAGGAAGCTTTGGACAAATCAGCAGTACTTATCCGGCAAGGCAAATGCAGTTCGGTCTGAAGTTACTGTTCTAATGAAGTAAGTGGGACAGGCCCTCTGGCAGACCAAGAGCCCTGTCCCACTTACTTACAACTTACTTACTAGCGCAGAGCAGCTTCAATCCCTTCCAGTTCCTTGCCCGCTTCGGCGTACTTGCCTTGCGATACTAAGTCGCGATACCGCTTCATATGGCTTCGTGCAGATTCCATTTTGTCAGATGAAATCGGCACCGCTGACATAACCGGAACAGTTCCATCTTTCGATGGGGTGAACGGCACAGGGGCACGAGTTCCGGCAATTTCCGCCAACCCTTCCTCATAACTATTGGAATAGATCAAGCGATTGCCCACAGCCATCACCACTTTTTTCAATTGCGGCATTTTTGCTTGCGACGCCTGCAAGTAAAGCGGTTGAATATAAAGGAAGGTGCCATCAATGGGAAGCACCTGCATGTTGCCATTCACCACCTGCGAGCCTTGCTGATTCCACAACGTCAAATCTTTAGAGATTTGTTGATCCTGGTTCAACCGTGCCTCAATTTGCATTGGACCGTAGAAAAATTCCTGCTTAGGAAGTTCTATAAAAACCAACTCTCCCAGTTTTCCTTTGTCGCAACGACCCACCATCATGCCCTGTAGATTGTCTTTGCCACGGGGTGTGAACAGTATGGTCAGCAGGAACTCTGGTTCGGTCTCTCCTGGCAGTGTGGCAATTTGATACGATGGCGCAACGTGAATTGCCTTGCCTGCCGCCGTTCGCGTCTCACGAGCCGTGTCCCAAACATCTGCTTTGTTGTAGAACGAATCAGGGTCAGACATGTGAAAGGTTTGGAAAATTTGCGCCTGCACTGCAAACATGGTTTCCGGGTAGCGGGCATGGTCGCGTAGGCCTTCAGGCATGGCCGATGCAGGCAGAAACAAACCTGGGAATAAATGTTGATAGGCCGTAATAATTGGATCGGCTTCATCAAAAACGTACAGCCGTGTTTCCCCGGTGTAGGCATCAACTGTAGCTTTTACAGAGTTACGAATGTAATTGAATCGCCCTAGATGCTCACTGTAAGACCGTTGAGAATACGGATGAGTCTCCGCTGTGGTGTACCCATCAATCATCCAAATCAGTTTGCCGCTGTCTTCAATTACCAGATACGGATCTTCATCCCAGGTCAGGAAATCAGCAATATCGGAAACTCGTTCGCGGATGCGACGATGAATCATCATCCGGCTGCCATCCTGCAAGTATCCGGTCAATAAAATATTGAAATCCCCATAGTAAACTGCCGCAGTAAGCCGCAGCCACCAGTTGTCGATAGCGAATCCACCCTTTCCTTCGTATCGGCTATGCACATTTTCCGATCCTGACGGGTAATTGAATTCCGGTAGCTTGGTGTGAACAAAAACTGGTTCCCTTGCGGTTTCTCCGAAATAGATTTCCGGGCGTGTCAGCTTCAAATCGGGGATGGTTACCTTGGGCGGGGCATCCTGAATGAACAGATTAGGCAGGCCATCGGAAGTCAGTCGGTTGGCGTCTGCCGCAACCAAACCATAGCCGTGCGTGTAGATGAAGTGAGTGTTAGGCCAGCTCTTTTGCGCATCGCCCAGTTGATCCATATCCAATTCACGGGCACTCAACAAAACTTGGCGCATGTGACCTTGCAAGGAATACCGGTCCACATCTGTATCCTGAAAGCCATAGGGTCGCAAGGGTTGAATTTGCGAGACCGTATCGTGAAATGCCCGCCAATCCCAAATGCGAACCGTGGAAAGCAATGTCTTGTTTTTTATAAGATCAATGTTGGCTTCTGGCTTTGCGTCGTATTTTATAGTCTTGTGCCGTTCGCTTAAACCGTAAGCAGCGCGGGTCGCCTCTAAATGCCGAGCCACATATGGTTTCTGTAGTGAAATTTCATTTGGCTTAACATACAAGGAATTGACGATGCGCGGAACAATCGCTTCCAGCGGCCATACCAGAACCAAAATTCCGGCCACTTTGTATTTGCCCAATGCGCACCCTACGGCGATGATTAAAAATGATGCGATGCTCAGCCATATCAAAGGCAGTTGCACATTCTCCGCCACGTAATCCACGCCGGTTAGAAACGAGTGGTCTTCGTACAGCAGGGAAAAGCGGTCCAGGTAAGACTTTCCGGCTAGTCCAACAAAGAAAATGGCAGCGGTCACTCGCAGAAATTTAGAGTGCGACCAAGCCTCAAACAGGGCAGGGGAGATGGTGAATCCGTTCCCTTCGCCATTGCTTCCGAATTGTTGTGGCAAGGACCAGATGGTTTTGGACACAGCAAATACTAAGGCACAAACGAATGCCAACACCAGTACGTAATTAAGGAGGGCAGCGTAGAAAGGGTAATCGAATAGGTAATAGCTTAAAGAGAATCCAAACGCCGGGTCATGCCACTTCGTTTGGGCTACGCCTTGTCCTGCTACAAAAAGCTGAACAAGCTTTGGCTGAATTGTGGCTCGGGCAATAAATCCACTGATAGCCAGCAGCAATAAAGTGGTGAACTGCGCGTATTCTTTGTGTTGACCCAATCCAGTATTGACAGATTTCAAGGCGCGCGCATGAACTGTAAACAGGACTAGAAAGGTAATGAGCGCGGCAATCAAATAAGGAAGCGGATCGTAGTACCACATGCGGAACCACGTATCCAGTTGTCCAATTTCACCCCACCAGTGGTACTCAATAATCCAACCGGCAATCGTTCGGGAAAAGAAGAACAGCAGGAACAAGAACAACAGAACAACGGGGCCTCTGCGTGGCATGGATAAACTCCTGGAACCTAGTGTAGCGCCCGGACTCAAGCAACTTGCGAAAAAAATCTGTCAATTGCAACTGCTGCCATCTTCTAGACTTTACGTGGCTCTTATAAAGTTTCTGATGCTTGCCAACGCTTTTGCGACCTTTTACATGACAGGGCTCATCTGGTTTGTCCAAATAGTCCACTATCCATTATTTGAAAAAGTGGGTGCACCGGGCTGGGGCACCTATCATCAAATGCATACCGAACGAACTGGTCTGGCTGTTGGTCCAATGATGCTGGTAGAAATGGCATCGGCCATCTGCCTGTTCTGGTACAGGCCCACCGGAATCCCTTTGAGCGGATGGATGGCAGGCTTTGCCGTCCTCATTGTTATTTGGCTATCCAGGCTGTTG
>JANMWO010000355.1:0-9020 GCA_031394025.1 Acidobacteriota bacterium | reverse complement strand
TACCGAGCCGTGACCGCGAGGGAGCGGTGTTTTTTACTACAACCCCTACAATGGTTGGAGATTCTACTAACTCACCGTCAAACAGCACCGCGTAACACTTCCCGCAATTCGCGAAAGTGATCGAACACCGCATCGGCTTCGCCAGAAACCACTACCCCATCATGCCGCTTTTGCAGCGTGATGGCCCCCAGCGCCGCCTTCGCCCCGGCGATGTCTTTTTTCGCGTCATCACCCACAAACCACACCAATTGTCCTGGTATTAGCGAAAGCCGTTCCAACGCCATTTGAAAGGGCTTTGCCGCTGGTTTTTCCACTCCCGCTTCTTCACTGGTCACAATATGATCGAAGTAATGATCCAGCCCAAAGTAAATCAACTTACGAAATTGGATCTGCGCCGTCAAGTCAGTTACTGCTGCCACCGGAATCCCCGCTGCTCGTAGATCTTCCAGAAAATCCTTCACCTGCGGAAACAACGTGCTGGCGCTAAGGAAATTGCGCCAGTAAGTCTGCTCCAAATCCAGAGCCATCAACGGTTGACTCTTCATCCCCAATCGTTCCAGCATTCGCGCAAAATAAAGCAGCCTGCTATGGGCCGAGGCTGTCTGGTTTAAAATCGTTTTCACTTCGCGACGCGCCTCAGCAAATGCAGGTTCATACTCTGCCTGTTTAATGCCCAACATTTTGATGGTTTTGCGCATAGCCGCTTCCGACGCGGCGGCATGCGCTGTGTCGTACGCATACACTGTGTTGTCAATATCCATCAACACTGCGCATGGCCGTGTGGCGAATGAGGCTTTGTTCCTTATGTCCATTGCTTACCCATTCCCCCGCGCTCGTAGTGCTTCGGCCACTTCCACAAAGGTAATCAATTGCATCAATCCAATCATGCCGTTTGCCCACCGCGCGTCCAACGCCATCAATTCTTCCAGATGCGGCACCAGTTGCCCGGCCGCAAGAGCCAGATCTTCGGGCTGCAAATCCCCTTCAATCCGCAACTCCACCACGCTATCTTCTTCACCAATGGACATATCCACATGCAGACCGCAAAGACTCACCAGAATGCGGATCAGCTTTTCATAATACAAACCCCGTCGTAGGCTGGCACACAAACGCAGGCGGATGTCGTCGGGCCTCTCCGGTTGCTTCAAATCCTCACGATTCACCGCTTCCAGTTTAAATACAAGGTCGGCAGTTTTTGCCTGCGCATGAATATAACGCTTGGCGTCCGGGTAACGATTTTCCAACGATTCCAGAACTTTTTCCTCTGGGTGTCCGCGCTCATTCACGTCGCGACGAAGCTTAAAATAGCGACGCAAATCTTCATCCATGTCCAGGAACAGTCGCACATCGAACTTAGAAAGCAGGCTGGGAATGTATAGGGTATGCAATCCACTCACCAAAATCACTTCGTTATGGGCCACCGACCGACGCTTGGTAAATCGGCCACTGGAATGATCGTAGTGGCGGCATACAATGCTTTTACCTTCCATCAACGCCAGTACATCATTGGAAAATGCCAGTAAGTTATTAGCCTGCGGATTCAGATGAGTAAGTGCCCGCCACATAGGCGCATGACGATCCCAGCTATGATAATCATCGCCAGAAATGCTGGCCACCGCACTGGATCCGAATACACCGGCGAGTGCCGCCGCTAAAGTATCTTTGCCACTACCCGAATCACCGGCAATGCCAATGGCCACGGGCTTACGGCTCAGCCGAAAGTAATCGTTCTGCTGCACGCCTGTGCGGAACATACGCGCAGCCAGCGCGGCACCCAGCGCTACCATCCCCGTTAGCCACAACGATTGTAAATGAGCCGACATGGCCACCGGTGCGGTAAGGTCCAACCCCGCCAACCGCACTGTTGCGCCTGTCGATTGTCCCAAATGGAAAATGATCATCACCATTGAAAATGCGTACACCGGCAGTGAGGCAGAAACTCCTCCTCCTAGTTGATGCGCCACCAGGAACGGAACCGCCCATAGGAACCAGCCGATAGATGCCGGGGTCAACAGCAACACCAGAAAGAAGGATGCGCCAAGAAAGGAAAACAGTAATGAGAAACTCATCCGGCCAATGCGCCAAGCCGCATAGAGTAACAGTAAGTAAGTGAACGGCAACACGTAAACCTGTAACTTATCGCCAAACTTGATAGAGAGTTGGTACACTTTTTGAATTTCTGGACTGCCCATTACCATCACTTTTACACCTGGCGAAAATAGCAGGTAGGGGCCTTGCAGCAAAGCGGCAGTGATGATCGCCGGAATCATAAACTGGCTGAGCAAGCCTGACAACCGTTTGCTGCGCCAAAGGTAGATGACCAGAAATGGCGCGGGCAAAATCATACTCAGTTTTGCAGCAATAGCCAAGCCCAGAACCATACCGGCAGACTTTGCGTGCAGCTTCTGCAACAGGCGCAGAGAAACCATTAAAAGCAAAACCGGCACCATATCGGTTTGCCCATGCCAGTAACAAATATAAAGGACTATGGGGGACAGCCAGTAGTAGCGCAGAATTTCGTCTTCGCTTGCATCCAGAATCTGCTCCAAAGAAAGCATCAGTTCCAAATCCAGCAACAAGATGGTTAGACCGAAGCCCAGCAGCGCAAAAAAATGCCCGAGCCCGAATTGCTGGTCTATCAACCCGCCTAACGCCACTCCCGGCAGGTGCAAAAGATACATCACGGGACCATAAGGGAACGACATGGAATCGCCCCCCGAGTTCAAAAACGTTGTCCATGGGTCCAGCGAAGGTTGCCGCAGAAAGTCCAACAGAAAGGGCACAAACCACTTTTCCTGCACTTTGGGCACAGCCAGAAAAACCAGTGCCAAACGGATCAACAGACCGAATTGAAAAACAGGATGACGCGCCAAACGGACAAGCGATTTCCATTGGGGATACAACCATCCCTCAAAGGGTCCCGAAGATACTTTCTCCGCTGTGGCTACCTCCATAACTCCGGTGTCTTGGTGCAGACTGCTTCAGCAGGAATGCGCAGTCCATCCAAAAGTTCGCGCATGGCGGCGATGGCTTGTGGATCTGAACGACCTTGCAGTTCTGGCGATACCAGGCAAAAACGGAATCCCGCCTGGCGCAGCCTGTCTGCCTGTTGACGGCTAAGTGGAAACTTAGTGAAA
The DNA here is from genome assembly GCA_031394025.1 of Acidobacteriota bacterium. Taxonomy (GTDB): domain Bacteria; phylum Acidobacteriota; class Terriglobia; order Bryobacterales; family Bryobacteraceae; genus JANXSF01. Next base: position 5,883 of record JANMWO010000355.1, on the reverse strand, counting down.
CAATCCACCCAGACCCACGATACTTTGCCTTGCAGTGCCATGGCCGTATCAATGCTCTCAAATTCACTGACCCTCACCGCACAACGCTTTTCCCCGGTGCGAGCCGTCTTAATCAGAAATGGAAACGATTGGTCCAGAAAGAAGAAATCTTCAATGCCGAACCGCTTCATCCTTTCCAGAACTGCTTCCTCCAAACCCTCTTCCTTGACGTTTAAGATCAGCGTTCCATGATGAAATTCGGCTAGCCAGTTATCCAGCAGTTCCCCGGCAACAAACGGGTCATGATGCAGGATCAGGTCTTTGCCATGGGTGCGGATGTCAATTTCCACTCCATATTCAACGGGTGTAGAACGCAACTCTTCAAGGGTATTGCGACGATGATGGATAATCTTCATTGTGGGGGTTTTCTCAACTGTTTTGATAGCGTTAGACTGTAATCGACGGTTCGTCGAATGAACTTCACTTTGGCCTGCCAGTTGACGTTCCAACGGGAAATGCCATGCGCTCGTTTGCCGAAATTCACGGGAAATCGTTTCACTTCCAAACCCTGTTTACGAGCCATGTAGAAAGCGAAAAGATCCAGCGAAAAGTCGTGCGGTGGGTTGTTCCAGGTATCGAAAAAACTTTTAGTGAACAAGGTTGGTTGCGCGTTAATGTCCCACAGTGGCTTCTGTAATATGGCGGTTTCAAACAAGCCCATTCCAGCAGTGAAAAAGACATCGGCAGGAGGGCGTCCATAACGTTTTCCTTTCACAAAAGTATGCCCTGCATCACCTGCATGTTTTAGAAGGCTAAGACCGCGCACGGCGTCCCCAGGATCGGTCTGCAGATCGGCGTGGGTCCAGCCCAAAAAAGGGGATTTCGCAGCTCGTAAACCACTCAGAATGCCGAATCCGTATCCCTGATTAACGGGAACCCGAACCGTTCGAGCAAACGTGTATTGGGGAATTAATTGGGCCAGGACGGTCGGGCTGGTATCAGTTGAACCGTTATCCACCACAATCAATTCAATGGGCGATCCAGTAAATGCCGCCGCTGCACGATCAAGCAACAGGGGCAGATTGGCGGACTCGTTGTAGGCGGGGATGATGAGGGAAAGTTCCGGCATGGGCTCGGCGGCAACTACCCCTACATTATGGCAGCAGGGGTGCCCAGCAGGAGGATGGATTTAGCCTCCACCCTCCTTTTTTGTAAGGCTGCTACTGAACGGTGAAAGTTCCTCCATTCGTCCAACCCACGGAAGCTTGGGACTGATCCGCTGTTAGAAGATAGATGTTTTTGGTCCCTCGGAAAGCAGGCAGGAAAGTAATCGGGACAGTATAAACAAGCGTGTTGCCAGATCCGCTGATGGTGGCTGCCGCCGCATTCACAGTGCACTGACTATTGGAAAGGATCGACCCAGACCCAATGGAACTGCCTAAAAAGGAACCTGAGTTCTGTAACAGGTAGATTTTTTGACTGGGACGATCAAACAGCAGGTAACAGGCACCATTGCCATCAATCACCGTGTTCATCAGCGCCTGTGACGTACCTAAATCAGTAAAGCCATTAGGATCGGCGAAAGTGAAAGTAAACGTACCGCTTGAACCTGAACCGTTATTAGGCGAGACCCCAATGATTTGCGGTGGCTGGTTGGCCGCCAAGGCCCAAGACCCTATCTGCACCCAGGGTGAACCGGCCCTGGCTTGATCATAGGCGATAACGTAAATGGCCTTGGTTCCGGTTTGGCCTGTTTGGAATGTCAGTCTTATGTTTACCGTCAGGGCAGTTCCCGAATTGGTGAAAGTTATATCGGAACCCACAATGCGACACATAGTGTTCGACGCCGCAGCCGAAGTCCCCATGGTCACGCCGGTCCAATTGCCCGTAATATCAGGAGCAAGGTAAAATGCCCGTCCGGGGACGTCAATGGAAAAGAAACAGCCATTGCTGCCATTCAAGCTGGTATTGATCAACACCAGCACCTGGGTAATATCGGAAGAGCCATTTGCATCGGAAATGGTGGTCGTAAAATTCGCTGTGTACCCGCTGCCTGAAACTACTGGAGTGGATGTCACAGTCGGTGCGACATTTACTGCAGATCCCACAATGAAGGTGCCCAGGGTTTGATATCCGCTGGTTGCCGCAGTTTGATCGGTAGCTTGCCCATAGATATTCTTGTTTCCATTGAAGGCTGCAAGAAACTGCAGGCCCACTTGCAGTGCCAATTGATTTCCCGTCACTGTTTGAGTAAACAAGTTCAAAGGAATTTTGCATTGGCTGTTTTGTAATAGAGTGCTGGAACCGGCGGTACCCGTCGAACCACTGCTGCCATTATCGGCAAGAATCGTAACCTGTCCAGAGGCTGGCGCGTAGATAAAGGAGCACGCCGCAGAGTTGGTTTGCGAGTTATTCATCAGCACCTGGACACTGGTAATATCACCTGCTCCGTTGCCATCACTAAATACAAGTTGCAAACTCGCCGTGGAACCGCTCCCTGCACCCGCATTGACTGACACGGCCAAGGGCAGCTCATTCAGTTTTAAAAGAAATGCCCCGTTCGACCCGGCGTTATTCACTGAATAGGCTGATTTCGTCGGGAAATCTGGCGATAGAGTGTTGCCTACAAGATACGCGTAGGAACCTGTGGAAAGGGCCAGTCCCATAGCCTGATCCGCCCCTGTTCCCCCAATATAAGTCACTGTGTCGAATACCGTTAAATCAGATCGAACCCTGGCATAAAATGCATCGTAACCACCTTTGTAAATGCTGCTTGGAATGGCGCTGATCACTGGTAGATTGCGCGATGTTGTGGACCCCGCCAAATGAATTATGCCCGTCGCGTCAACCGCAACCGCTTGAATGGCATCAATTCCTTTTCCTCCGAAAAAGCTCGATGCTAAGATCGCCGTCCCTGCGGCATTAAACTTAGTCACAAAGCCGTCCGTCGTTCCGCCACCGTAAACAATTTGCGCAACTGAAGCTGTTGTTGGAAAATCGGATGAACTGGTGATTCCCGCCGCCACCAGATTATTACCGGCATCCAAAGCCAGCGCATTTACTTGTTCGGCATTCAACCCACTTCCCCGCGAACCACCCCAGTAAGTGCTGTAACTAAGGCTCTGGGCCGCCGGTGGAAACTTGACGATGAACCCCGATTGTCCCCCCTTGCGCGTTGCTTGCAGGGCATTGTTCAACGGCAGATCCGCTGAATTTGTCGTGCCTCCAACGTAAATGGAACCCCCGCTATCCACAGCCAGGGCCAACGCCCGATCTTCTCCCGTACCTCCAAACAAAGTTCGAAAAAGGATGTCTCCAGCCGGTTGATAGCTAACCAAAAACGCATCACTACCCCCTTGATTAGCCGCTTGGTAAGCAGACGTTGTCGGGAAATTTGTAGATGTGGTTTCACCCACAGCGTACACCACCCCACTAGCATCCACCGCCACCGCGTTCACCGCATCCGATCCCGATCCCCCCACATAAGTGCTGAATAATATGCCGTTTCCATTGGCGTTTAACCGCACCACAAATCCGTCCCGAATTCCACCAAAGTTATTTTGACTTCCATTCACAGGGAAATTTGACGATTGCGTCCACCCGCCCACCACCACATTTCCGCTGGCATCCACAGCCACTGAAGTGGCCCGGTCATCCCCTGCCCCTCCCAGATAAGTGGCCCACAATATCTGTTGCCCATTTGGTGAAAATTTGACCACGTAAGCGTCAACTCCTCCACCCGATGTTCCATATAAAGCCTGCTGCACAGGGAAATCTTTCGATTCTGTCCATCCCGCAACGTAAATATTTCCCGCAGTATCCAGAGCAATCGACGCTGCCGCATCCGCCAGTCGTCCTCCAAGGTAGGTACTGAACACCAATACAGGATCAATTACTAACCGGTTCTTCGCATTGCGGCTTTCCACTTTGAAACCTACTCTGCCGTCGGCCCGTAATTCATAACTCACCTTACGCAGGATTCTGCCACCACGTTCATCCAATTCATAGGCCTCGGGAATATGTTCTTCAAACCAAACACCACTGGCCTTGATTCGCAGTTGCCCATCCATGTCTAATTTCACCTCTTCCGCATTGGTGTATTGCCATTCTATGTTGCCCGCATCCGCGCCAGCCTTCACATGGTATTCCGACTTGAAAACGTTGGATACTCCTTCATACGTCAAGTCGATTCCTTCAAACAATTCCACATAGCGCAGGCGGGAGTACATGGCCTCACCCTTCCTCCATTTTTCTGGATTCTGCCCAAAAAGAAAGTTCGCCTTTCCAGGCAGTGGCTCTTCCGCACTCAACCGGAAATCCGATTTCGTTTTCTTGAACTCCATGGTCAGCGTTTTGCCCTGTTTGCCGTATTGCACCCCTTGTCTGCTAAACGATGCCGACAATTTCGGGGTATGCCCCACATAACGGATTTCCTGTTTCGCCACCTGCTCTTCAAAGAAATAGAATGGAAGGGTTGGTTCCTTCACCAAAGCACCAACCGCCGCAGTTTGCAGGAATAAGAAGCCAATCAGCACACTCAATAGTATTTTCATATCACCCTAACCACCTATTCGTCCACAAACCAACATCCAATACAAAATTCCCCACTATATTTGCGTTACGATGAGGCTTCGATCCAAAACATGGACATTTTACCGAAGCTCCCTCAGGGATCGCCGACACCTGGTGCAACTCCCCTGAACCAGCGTTCTTACCGTCAACAGCAGTGGGTAAGCGTTGTCATTGTGGCTTTCGCTGCCATCGCCGCCACTTTCTTCCGATTCTTCACCCTCGCCGACCGCATGACCCATTGCGACGATTCCGGCTTTCTCATTCAAGGCCTGTTCGCATCCGACGCAGTCAACGCCGGTCATCGGGTGGCTTCCTATTGGACCTATGGCCCAGGCCAGTTTGTATTGGGCTATCCCCTGTGGAGTATTGCTGGCACTTGGCGAAATGCTCTCTATGCTTTAAGGCTTCCCAGCGCCATTGCCGGAACTATCGCTGCATTACTCATCGTTTGGTTGCTATCGAAATTGAGTGCTGACAGAAACCTTTCACCCTTTGCCGGAATGTTTTCCGCCGTTTTAGGCCTTTGCAGCTTGCGGGCAATGGTGGAATCGCAACAAGGCTATCCATATTCTGCCGCCTGCTTCTGTGTCGCCATCACCGCCGTGCTTCTCTACTGGATGACCCAAGGCCGCCCCAACATTGACTCTCGCCGACTTCCATTGCTCATCGGCATTCTCGCTGTTTGGGGAAGCATCGCCGTTGCCTTCAGTTATCAGATGACCATTTCTATCGCCGCCAGCATCCTGGCCATTTTGATGGTTGCCTACCCTGATCTGCGCAAACCCCATGCGTTCCAGCAAATCTCCTACCGCAGTTGGATCGCAGGCAGCACCCTCTCACTGGCAGGTGCAGCCGCATTTGGCTGGATATTCATCCACTATCTTGCCGATAGGTTACGCAATAATCAGGGCGTTCCTCCCTGGGCTGCGTTCGACGTCATTCATTGGACTGGTTCACCCCTCCAATATCTGCAAGCTATCGTCATGAAGTGGGTCTTTTTCGCCGGCTTCAGCACCACACCGGTTTGGCCTGAAAAGGCAGGGCTTTCCATCACTCGATGGATTGGCTTTCTTTTAATGGTCCTGGTTCTTTTGGGTTTGAAAAGCCTTAAGCGTTCCAACCCGCTTTGGCAACGAATCATCGGTTGGTATTGCCTGTGGATGCTGATAGCCAGCTTCTTCCTCAGCCTTTTTGGGAAAATGCCCTTTGGTGTCACCCGTCATTCCCACTTTCTACTTCCAGCATTGTTATTGCTCAGTGGTTTTGGCGAAGCCAACTTACTAACTACAATCAAGGACAATCTTAAAACTTCTACCTTCGCCCAGTGGTCGC
>JANMWO010000610.1:0-5241 GCA_031394025.1 Acidobacteriota bacterium | reverse complement strand
GGTTTGGTGGGGGGTTTTTTGGCATTTTTTGTTGTAAATTGTGTATTTCCAACCTGTTTGTTGAGCCACGCCAGAAACTCAATATCGAACTGTTCTGGTTTCATTCCAAGTTTTTGTTCCACAATTTGTTCTGTGGTTTGCTTGGCACCAAAGGCGTTCATCATTTCCAGAAGCTTGTCAAAACCCCAACGTTCCTTGATGTAATCGCAAATTTTGCCCGCCTGGAAATAACTTACAGATACTTGCGCGGGGTATTTAGGACGGACAAAACCCGCATCCAACGTGGCAATGGGCAGCAACTTTTTGTCACGTATGGCGGTGATTCCTTCCACAGAAAAACGGTCACCCCATTCGGGATTGTTGGCGGTTTCTTCATGCATCGCCATGCCTTCGGCGAACCAGCGCGGGACGCGATGTTGGGTAGCAGTCAGCACATAAACGTGATCCAGTTCGTGCCACAAAGTGCTGGCCCAATGGAACGCACCGGGTTTGCGACCTGAAGGGGAATCCATGGCAACTACGGTTCCGAATGTGACGCCCAAAGCGCCCAGCCCTGGAAGACCCATGGTTCGAACTGCGAAATCTTCATGGTCTGGATATACTTCCAGCCGCACCGGTTCTTTCAACTTGAATTTGTATTTAGCTTCGTAAGTGGCAATGGCACGTTCCAGTTCAGGCTGGAAATATAGCTTGAGCAAAGCAGTTTCTTTCTTGTGCAAACGGATATCGGTTTTGGGAGTTAGCAGAGTGTCAAAGTTTTTATAGCTGTCCATCAGCTTCAAAGTATTCACCGTGGCAGCGCTGGTGTACCCTCCAGCAAAGGCTTCTTCCAGTAACTTACGAGCTTCCACGTCCCGACCCAGACGCATCAGATTCACACCAAGGTCGGACTTGGTTTCAAGCAGGCCTGAGTCCAGTTCAAGGGCTTTATAGTACATCTGGATGCCTTCTTCGTATCGCCGATTGATGACGAAGAAGTGGGCGACTATGGACCAGGCCTGACCATAGCTGGAATTGATTTTCAAAATCCGGTTGGTCCACTCCGAAGCATCGCGATCATTGAGCATGTGAATGGTAGCCATCACGGCCATTGCATCCAGAGCTTCAGGCGACATCTTCAGCGCTTTTTCCGCCTCTTCCCCAGCCTTCAATTCATTGCCTTCTTCCAGGGCAAGGCGGGCCAACAGTTCCTGTGCTTCTACCAAAGTCGGGTCGTTCTTCAGCGCTTCCTTGGCCATTTCAACGGCCTTTTCCTCAAAGGACTCGGATGCCACTAGGGCCAAGCCCAACTGCGCCGGAGCGTAATTTTCTTTCAACTCCAGAGCTTCTTCGAATAGGCCTGCGGCATCCACTTTTTGGAAATGATCCAGGTACATGCGACCCCAACGGACCCGCACATGCGGATCTTTTGGGTTGGCCGCCACTGCTTTGCGGAACAGTTCATTAGCGGCTTTGTAGTTCTTCAAGCCCCAGAACCCTTCGGCAATCAAAGCAGGATTTTTCGATGTATTCACCAAGTTGTTGAAGCAGGCAGTGGCCGCATCGCGACGTCCGTGTTTGCGATGATCTTCGCAAGGCGATGGCGGTGCTGGCGCGGCGGCCCAGTTGCAGGAGGTCACACAGAACAGTGAAAGCAGCAAGAATCTCATTTATCTAATTCCTCCTGCGTGCGGGCCAGTTCCACTAAGAGTCCAGAAAGCTTCTTGCGATATTCATCGGAAGGCATGGCCGCCTTCTCATATTTCAGCTTGTCGATCTGCCCTTCAATATCCTGCTTCTTCTCCACCAACTTCGTTTTTTCAGGGGAGAATTTGCGGGCGTTTCCAAGAGACATCAGAGGGAATCGGCCTGCTGTCAGACCCTTACCATTTTCGGCAGACGGAGCTCGAACCGCCTCACCCTTGCCTGTGTCTTCCAAAACTGCATGTTCCGTAGCCAGACGTTTCTGAGTTTCGTAGAACTTTACGGTTTTCTGATCGGCGTAGTGGAAGGCTTCAAGAGCACTCAACGTTTCATTTTTATCGGTATCAGCGCTGGGGTCGCGCAATGCTTCCACAAAATAGCGGGCGAACAATGTGGCGTTCTTTTCTGTGCCACTGCGCGTCGCCGAAATCACCGTGCGATTGACGCGCTGCAAGGCGGCTATGGATGCCCCGCCAGCAGATGTAGTATTCACAACCAGTTGCCGAGTGGCGGGAAGCTTATCCATCCATGCGGCAAGTTCGGCAGCAGAAAGATCAGGACCGGGGATGTTGAATTTATAATCAGTGCCATCAAAGGTGCCGTGCCCGATGAGGAACACCGCAAAACTGTCTTCCGGTTTTACTTTGCCTGCAAATTCAGCAAACGCCTTGCGCAAAGTCTCTTTAGTAGCGGTCTTGCCGATGTAGGTGTTTACTTGAGCATCGGGAATGTTTCGTAGCGATTTATCCAAATCGGTAGCCCAGCCTGCGAAGCGAACTTCATATTCAGGATCGCCACCCAAGCCGGAGATGGTCACATACCATGACGCCCCAAAGCTGGCGTTGGCCAACAGCAACAACATGGAAATCCATTTCATACAGCACCCCACTTGCGACGCAGCAACCATTCGCCAGCGCGCATTGCCAGTAGTAGAAGGAAGAAGAATGGCATGTTCCATAAATCGTAAGTCTCGCGTGTGGTGATGCCGGCTTCAGAAAAGGAAATCTCTGTGGGGAGCTTTTTCGCATCTTCCGGCTTCCAGTATTTCCCACCGGTTTCTTCGGCCAGTTTTTCCAGTAATTCTTTATTCTGTTCGGAGTAGAAATTCTCTGTCACTCCGTCTTCACGGCGGAACAGCAATGCGTCCGATCCTACTTTTTGCCCATTGCGAAGCGCTTCCACTTCAGCCACGTAATCGCCAACGGCAGGGGCATTCCACAAGCCCAAATAAACTCCGGGAGTCACCGGATCTGGCGTCAACTTCACTTGGGCGGCCACACCGGCGGGGCCTAGAATGCGCGCCGTAACATCGGCATCAGCCACGGGGAGATAATTCTTTTCTCGCACGTCAACTCGAATGGGCAGCTTGCCATCATCAGCTAAAAGCGGATTCGGGGTTGAGGAAACCACCTGACCTTGGGTCGCCGAACTGACCCAGCGCAGCAACTGCTGCCAGAACATTTCGTGCGTGGTGTCTTCTTTTGGCTGCGTCATCTGCCAACGCCAACTGCCGGAAGTAGCGAAGACGGCCACCCGTCCGCGTCCATAATTCTGAACGGTCAGCAATGGAAACACACCCTTCGGTGTGGACATTTCTGCCAGTACTACGGCACCGGGTTTGGCTTTACCGGTGGCTTGAAAGTCAGCCAGCTTGGGCATGGTCTTCCAACGCTCAATGTTCTTGTCAGGATCTTCCAGCAGCCGCAAAATCAAACTGTCTTTCCCGGCTGGAGTGACGCTAGGAATGGCCAGGTCACGTTCGAAAGTTCCTTTATTTCCGGTCAGGGTAACAGGAAGCATTTCGGCCATGCCGGTCTTATCGTAACCGCCATCCGCTAGTGAACTGCGACCACCCAGGAACAGCACTCCACCTCCGCGTCGATCCGCAAATTGCCGGATCAGTTCCTGCTGAGTCAATGAGAAATATCCAGCGTCCACGCTGCCGATGATCAGCCCGTCATATTGAAACAATTCTTCGGCGGTTGTAGGAAAGCCGCCTTCCAACTCTTTGGCATTGGCCCCACCCTGACGCAGAATCTTATTTTGGGTCACGCGCAGCATGGTGATCAATTGCAGGCTGCGATCTTCCTCAACTGCACGGCGGATGAACTTGAACTCCCAGCGCGGTTCGCCTTCAATGTAAAGCACACGGGGCTTGCGGCCTTCCACAACCACGAAACGGCTCATGGAATTGTTGGCCTTATTTTCTTCCCCATCCATCAACTTCAAACCGACATTGAGATGCCTGGCCCCAGCGATTCCGGCACTAAAAAGCAGCGATTCCGTTTGCTCCTGCCCATCTTTCGCCAAAGTTACATCTTTCGCCGCCAGGATTTTCACCCCATCGCGAATCTCTAAACGAGTCTTCTGCCCACCGTAACCACGATTTCGCAAGCGCACCACAGCGCTCAAACGGGCATCGGCCAGCGCACGTAACGGCACGTCTACATTACGAATTTCCAGATCTTTAGTTAGCTGTTCCTTGCCGAAACCAATGGTGTGCACCGGAATCCGTTGACTACGAATATCGACGATGGTTTGGCGGTCAATGCCGCCGGCGCTATCGGCCCCATCACTGAGTAAAAGCACTGCACCCACGGGCAGCCCGGAGGATTCCGCAGTCAACTGCTTTAACCCTTCGCCGATTTTGCTGACCGTCGAATCCCCAGTGAGGGCGTCGGTTTTAGCAATGCGATGCAGGCCCTGGTCAATACTGTAAAGCCGTACCTGGAAACGTTTTTCAAGATCTTTCAACAACCCCGAATCCAGAATCTTCTTGGCGGCGTCCAGACGAGTGCCATCGGCATCGGTACGCTTCATGCTGCTGGAATTATCCACTACAATCGCCACAATATTTTGCTGCGGTTTTAATGCAGAGACGCTGAGCGCTGGTTGCCAAAGCATCAGTAACAAGGTGCAAACCACTGCCGCTTGCAAAGCCCACAGCAAGCCAGAACGCAATTTGCTCCAACCGGGCTGGTTCTTCCACATCAGCCATGCCAAACCAACGGCCGCCAACAACGCCAATAGGACCAGCAACCACGACGGCCAACCGGCAAGCAGAACCAACTTGCCTTTGGCGAAAACGCTGGACGGATATTTGAACAAAAATTCGAACATGTTGATTAGATCAATGGCTCATGGCGTAAATAATGTAGTTAATTCCAATGCGATAAGCCAACCCAGCATATTTCTCTGGATAGTGCGGACTGTCAGCCCATTCCCAGGCGTCGCCCAAATCCATGTTGTGGCAGATAGCCACCATCAAGCGACCTTTGTCGTCATAAATACCCTTCCATTCCGGTTCGTAGCCATCGTATTCATAAGTCTTGTTGAAAGGATAGTTTACCGTGCCAGGTACCTGAAATTTGTCATCAAGATTGTAAAGAATGTGAAAGATGGGATCGTTGGCGGGAATGTTCACCACTGGACGGTCTGGAAACACGCGGCTCATGGAGGCCATCATGATTTCCCATTCCATGGTTCCGTGGAAATCGTCAGTCATCAGAAATCCACCACGCAGCAGATATTCGCGAAGCTTGGCAGCCTGCTTATCGG
>JANMWO010000609.1:0-12703 GCA_031394025.1 Acidobacteriota bacterium | reverse complement strand
CCGCCCCAGTTTGCTCCGCCATTATTCCCTGGCATCTGAATTGTGCCGCGCTTCGCAGGCGGTGTAAATAGACCTTCATTGCGTGCCGTCTGAATCTGATCGCGAAACTTCGCTCGATCCTCTGGCGTTAAGTACGGGTTCAGATCATCCACAGTAAATTCCTGCCGGGCAAAGGGCGGAGGCTTCACTGGAAAGGGCTGCGTGCGCGAAACTTTTTCACCGGGCATGTCGCTTGCAGGGACAGCGCGCTCCTCAATAGGCCAAAGCGGCACACCCGTTTCACGATTGAATACCCACACAAATCCCTGCTTACTGACCTGCGCCACAGCGTCCAACTTTTTACCGTCATGGATCACCGTCAGTAACTTTGGGGCAGTGGCATCATCGTAATCCCAAATGTCGTGATGCACCATCTGGTAATGCCATAAACGCTTGCCTGTGCGGGCATCCAGAGCCAGTAGGCTGTCACTGAAAAGATTTGTGCCTAACCGATCAGCTCCAAAAAAATTGTACTTGGCGCTTGCCGTGGGCGCATAGAGGATTCCGCGTTTGTCATCTAACGACATTTCCGACCACACATTTGCGCCACCTATCTTTTTCCAGGCATCTTTGGGCCAGGTATCGTAACCGAATTCGCCAACATGCGGAATGGTGTGGAAGGTCCATACCAGTTTGCCGGTGCGTACATTGAATGCCCGAATGTCCCCCGGAGCTGAGCCATAACCTTGATTGGTCGCCGATCCCAAAATCAGCAGATCTTCAAAAACACGGCCCGGAGTAGTGGATTGCACCAGAGCAATAGTTTTAGGATCACGGCCTAAGCCTTCTTTCAAATCCACTTTGCCGCCATCGCCAAAACTTGCAATCAGCTTGCCCGTAGCCGCGTCCAAAGCGCGCAGAAAGTGGTTACTGGCAAACAGCAGACGCCGATCCTTACGATCTTTGCTTTCCCAATAGTTGATGCCGCGATTGGTAAGTATTTTGGTATCCGCGTCAGGCTTGTAGGTCCAGATCTCCTTACCGGTAGCCGCATCCAGGGCGACGTAGGAATTATTCTTGGCCAGAACATACATCACACCATCCACAATCAACGGGTTGAACGAATAGCGATTATTGTCCCCTGTGGAATAGCTCCAGGCAACTTTCAATTTGCTCACATTGGAACGGTCAATCTGCTTGAGCGCGGAATATTGCGCTGAATCGGACGCTCCGCCATAATCGCTCCAGGTGTTGTGGTTTTGCGCACTTGCTGCAGTGCAGCTCGCCAGCAGGAGGATGTTCAGGCGTCGTAACAAAAATTGGCTCATACAACAGTGTAGTGCGGCTGCTCAGCTCAATACGAATCCCTCTAACAACTCTTCCAACAATTGTGACGACGGATACGGGTGCACCTTGTAATGCCGAAATCCCTCGGCCATAACTACTCCACAATACTCTCCGCGTGATCGGGTCCATTTTTCCATGGTCAATAAGTAATCATCCATGCCATGTTGCTTTCGCAACCAATCCCGTTGACTTACATGCGCGGCCAACATTGCCCGCTTGGTTGGAAAAGTGGCTTCTACATTCACTGAAAAGTCCGGCTTCACAGGACGCCCATCACGGTCCCGCCCCTCTATTGAATCCATGAAGTACAAATGGGGAATGCCATTCATTGCCTTGGCCTCGCCAGCAATATAGTTGGGGCAAGATACTCCAAAGCAGGCATCGCGAACCAACACACTGGTTGCTTCGTGATCGCAATGATAGTCACTGGGCGCAGAAGTTAGAATGATATCGGGACTTAGTCCGCGAATCAAGTTAGTAACTCGTCTACGCGAAGCATCGTCATTGAATATCGCCAAATCGCGAAACTCAGCGCATACATACTGCGCCCCAATCAGGGCTCCGGCACTGGCAGCTTCTTTACGACGCATGGCTGACAATTGCTCTGGGCCATACTCCACCGATCCGCAATCACCGGGTGTCATGGTCACAATTGTGACGTGGTGTCCGCGTGCCGCCAAATGCGCCAAAGTGCCGCCTGCCAGTATTTCCGCATCATCTGGATGCGCGTGAATGGATACAATTCGTTTACTCATGAGTTTCTAATTTGGCCACTAAAGCCTTGCCCCGTTCCTGTGCATGTTTGGTGGCCAGTTCAATTGCTGAAATCAACATGGACCGCAACCCAAGCCGCTCCAGTTCATGGATCGCCACAATGGTTGTGCCGCCAGGGGTGATCACCTCATCGCGTAGGATCGCCGGATGCAGCCCCGTTGTTCGCACATGCTTAGCTGCACCCAATACGGTTTGTTCGGCCAGTTTGGTTGAGATTTCCCGCGATAGTCCCATCTTCAAACCACCGGCGATGAAAGCCTCAATCACCATGTAGACATACGCCGGACCGCTGCCGGAAAGTCCAGTTACTGCGTCTAACTGATCTTCTTCAACTTCAACCGCCACACCCACGGATCGGAACAGGTTGCCGACATACTCCCTTTGAGACGACGTCGTGTAAGCGTTATTGCAAATGGCCGTAGCCCCTTCTTCCACAATCACCGGTAAGTTCGGAATGGCACGGAAGATGGGCATGGCTTTCCTAGCTTTTGTATCCAACACGCGCAAGGGCAACGCGGCCACAAGTGAAATCAATATTTGATTAGGCCGCAACTGCTCGTGGATTTCGTCCATCACTTTCGGAGTAACATGCGGTTTAGTTGCCAGAATAATAACATCAGCCTGATGCACCGCTTCACGATTGCCCCCAGCAGTCACCGGGACAGCATATTTCGCGCGCACCTCGGCAGCACGTTCCGCAGTGCGCACGGTTGCCACAACATCTTGGGCCGACACAAATCCTGTTTTCAAAAGCCCACCGAGTAGAGCGGAACCCATGTTCCCCGCACCCAGGAAGGCTAGTTTTGTTGATTTATCCACTGAACCATTGTAGAAGACATGTGTAGAAGACAGATAAGGATGCCTGTATAAATGATTAAAGCAAAAGACGGCGTTTTTGTTTTTGCACCATTTCCGGAAGCACATCGCCTCAGGGCAACGTCGTATACTGAGTTGCTACTAGCTAGGTCGATCATGCCAGACGTACCGCTCCCCCAATCCAGCCTGATCCTCTACCAAACAGAGGATGGTCGCACGCGCGTTCAGTGCCGGTTCGAGGATGAGTCAATATGGCTGACGCAAGCTCAAATTGCCGAGCTATTTCAAACAACCCCACAGAACGTCACCCTCCACCTTAAAGCCATCTTCGCCGAGGGTGAATTGGACTAGGTGGCAACTTGTAAGGATTACTTACAAGTTCGACTTGAAGGGGGGCGGAACGTTTCGCGAAATCTGCGCCACTACCGTCTTGATGCAATCCTCTCAGTGGGTTACCGCGTCCGCAGCGTTCGCGGTACTCAGTTTCGTCAATGGGCCACGTCCAACCTTGCCGAGTATTTGGTGAAGGGATTCACCATGGACGACCAGCGCCTGAAGAATCCAAGCCCTGGCCTGCCTGACCATTTCGATGAACTATTGGAGCGCATTCGCGACATCCGAGCCAGCGATCGCCGAGTTTATTTGCGGGTGCGAGATATCCTGGCACTGGCCGCCGACTACGCTCCTACCTCGACGGAAACGCAACTGGTTTTTCAAATCGTCCAAAACAAGTTGCACTTCGCTGCCACAGGAAAGACTGCGCCGGAACTGATCGCTGAACGTGCCAACTCCCAGCAACCCAACATGGGTGTGACCAGTTGGAAAGGCGATGTGGTGCGCAAAGGCGATGTAACGGTGGCCAAGAACTATTTGCAGCAAGACGAAATCACGGAGCTAAACCGTATTGTGGTGATGTTTCTGGATTTCGCCGAAGATCAGGCGCGCCGCCGCAAGCAGATTTTTCTCAAAGACTGGAAGACTCGGCTGGACGAATTCCTGCGTTTCAATGATCGCGATGTGCTACCCGATGCCGGTCGAGTGAGCCGCGAAATCGCTGATGAAATGGCAGCCGAGGTGTACGAACAGTTCAGCTCTCGTCGGCGTTTGGTGTTGGAGGATGCTGGCGAGGTCGAAGTTTTGAAACAACTTGAAGATACAGTGAAGCGGCTTCCGAGGGTCAATAAACAAGGATCTTAAGATTATGCCGATTTCAGACTAATAAAGAAAAAGCACATTGAGTATCTCAACGAGATAGTAACGGAACTCAAATGCTTGCAGCACCCACTCCTCTCAATTCGATAAACTAAAAACTTCTTATGCAACTCCGCAGCTATACCATCACTCAGGGTCGCGACCGCGCCCCCGCCCGCTCCATGTTCAAAGCCATTGGCTTCACCGATGAAGACTTGCGCAAGCCCATCATCGGCATTGCCAACACCTGGATTGAAACCATGCCGTGCAACTACAACCTGCGCGACCTTGCCGTCAAAGTCAAGGCTGGCATCCGCGCCGCTGGCGGTACGCCCATGGAGTTCAACACCATCGCCATTTCCGACGGCATCACCATGGGTACCGAAGGCATGAAAGCCTCGCTGGTCTCGCGCGATCTCATCGCCGATTCTATTGAACTCACCGCCCGTGGCTACATGTTCGACGGTCTGGTCTGCCTCGTCGCTTGCGATAAAACCATTCCCGGTGCCGCCATGGCCGCCTTGCGATTGAATGTTCCTACCGTCGTTCTCTATGGCGGGTCCATCCTTCCAGGAAAGCTGGGCGATAAGGAACTCAGCATTCAAGACGTGTTTGAAGCGGTGGGCGCCTGTGCTGCCGGTAAGATCACCGATTGCCAGTTGAAAGAAATTGAAGATCACGCCTGCCCCGGTGCTGGTGCCTGCGGTGGCCAGTTCACTGCCAACACCATGGCCACCGTGATGGAAATCATTGGCCTGTGTCCCATGGGCATGGCCTCTGTTCCTCAAGTGGACCCACGGAAAGATCAAGTGGCCTTCGATTGCGGTGCCATCATCATGAACGCGGTGAAGAAAGATTTGAAGCCACGGGATATTTGCACCCGCGCCGCCTTCGATAACGCCATTGCTTCCGTCGCCGCTTCTGGTGGATCCACTAACGCCGTACTCCACTTACTGGCGATGGCCAAAGACGCCGACATCAAGCTCACCATCGACGATTTTCAAGCGATCAGCAATCGCACTCCGCTGCTTGTAGACATTAAGCCTGCTGGTAAGTATTTTGCCGTCGATGTAGACAAAGCTGGCGGCATTCCAGTGATCGCGAAGAGACTGCTGGACGGTGGCTATGCCGACGGCAAGTGCACCACCATCACCGGAAAAACCTTCAAGCAGGAAATGGCCAACGTGAAGGAGACCCCCGGTCAACAAGTGATCCATTCGTTGAAAAATCCCATCAAGAAGACTGGCGGCATCGTTATATTGAAGGGCAACATGGCCCCTGAAGGTAGTGTGTTGAAGGTGACTGGTATCGAAAAGAAACAGCATCGCGGTCCGGCCCGTGTGTTCAATCGCGAAGAAGATGCCATGACCGCAGCCACCACTGGCAAGATTAAATCAGGCGACATTTTAGTGATTCGTTATGAAGGTCCCAAGGGCGGACCGGGCATGCGTGAAATGCTGGGCGTCACCGGAGCCATTGTTGGCGCAGGGTTAAGCGACAGTGTGGCACTTATGACCGATGGCCGCTTCAGTGGTGCGACGCGTGGCTTCATGATTGGCCACGTTGCGCCTGAGGCGCAGGATGGTGGTCCTATTGCGATGGTCAAAGAGGGTGACATGATCACCATCGATATTGAGAAGCGCAAGATCACGCTGGAAGTTGGTAAGGAAGAATTGGCGAAACGCAAAGCCAAATGGAAGGCTCCGAAGTTGAAGTACAAAACCGGAGTGTTTGCAAAATATGTACGCCTGGTATCGTCAGCGGCCCAGGGTGCGGTTACCAGCGAGTATTGAACCTGAATTCGGAAGTTAGGTTTTAGCGCCAATGCCGATGACGCTTCCGGCACGACGAAGAGAACTGCCCTGGGGAAAGCAATGGCGTGCGGAATGGGCTATACATCAAGCGGCGGATTCGATATAACTTGATCTATGGCAGACACCATTCCATCACGGCGCAAGTTCATCCAGGGCGGTGCGCGCGCCCTTTCCGTTGCCGCGCTGGCAAACGAAGTACTGGCGCAGACTTCAGTTGCATCGGCAACCGGACTTCCTACGCGGCTGTTAGGTAGAACAGGCCAGCGCGTTTCCATATTGGCCCTGGGCGGCTGGCACATTGGATCGGTGAAAGATGAATCTGAAGCCATCCGCATTATGCACGCCGCAGTGGATGAAGGGCTAACGTTCTTTGATAACGCCTGGGATTATCACGACGGCCATTCCGAAGAAGTCATGGGGAAGGCACTCAGCAGTGGTCATCGGCAGAAGGTGTTTCTGATGACCAAGAACTGTGAGCGTGACTATGCCGGTTCCATGAAAAATCTGGACGATTCGTTACGTCGGCTAAAAACTGACCATTTGGATCTGTGGCAATTTCATGAAATGGTTTACGACAACGATCCCGATTGGGTCTTTGAAAAAGGTGGCTTAAAGGCGGCACTGGAAGCAAAGAAAGCGGGCAAAGTACGGTTTATTGGGTTCACAGGTCATAAAGATCCGCGCATTCACTTGAAGATGTTAGCCAAGCCTTACGATTGGGATTCAGCACAGATGCCGATCAACCTGCTGGATCATTTTTACCGCAGCTTTCAACAGGAAGTGGTTCCGGTTTGTTTGAAGAAAAACGTTGGGGTGATCGGCATGAAAGGCCTTGCTGGCGGGGGCACGGAAGGTCGTTTGATTGAAAAGCTGGGCATGACAGCAGAAGAATGTTACCGCTACTCACTCAGCCTGCCGGTGAGCGCCCAAGTGGTGGGGATTACCTCCATGGATCAATTGAAAGCCGATATCACCATGGCTCGTAATTTCAAGCCAATGCCGCTGGCTCAAAGAACAACTTTGCTGAACAAGGTACGTGAGCAGGCCACCGACGGACGGCACGAGTTATTCAAGTCATCCAAGTTCTATGATGGCCCACATCATAGAAAGCAGCATGGGTTCGATACTGCGATCGGCTGAACAAGTTCCACTAATTTCCGTATTCTATCCGCAGATGACGCAGATGCACGCAGATAAAACCCAAACGTAATCGTTAGATATTTGGTGTTATCTGCGTCATCTGCGGATAAATCCCTCAGGGATCTTGTGGAGAGACCCTTTCTGACGCACATTGCAGTAACATAATGCGGCTACCCCACTATGGGGGTAGTTAGTCTATTATGGGGGGATTCAGTATCCGCAAGGTTAGAAGATTCTTACACTTAGTTACACAATTGTAATCTCTTTCTAAAGAGAGAAACTAATTTAATTTGTTGGTTTTCCCAATGTTCCGCATCACTTGCAAGGACCTAAGGTTCATGCACTTAGCTGGCATACGCCCTCAAGAATTTACAGACGTAAGCACCGGCCCTCTTAGCCTATGGGTACTTACCCGATTGAACTAAAAGTACTCCTGTGTTTATACTGACTTCACTGATTCTCTTGACGAATAACTTACACATGAAGTTAGCTAAATATACCAAACACTTTTCCATTGGACTCTTGGCCGTTGCTGCTAATCTGATCCTTCCATTGCAAGTCTGGTCCCAAAGCGGCACCGGACTTAAAGGCGATTATTTTGCCAACACGGCCCTTACTGGACCAGTGGCACTTACTCGCACTGATCCGACAATCAATTTCATTTGGGGTGCAGCCGGGCCTGCGGCTACTCTCCCTGCGGATCGTTATTCCGCCAGATGGACGGGGCAAGTGGAAGCCCCTTCTACTGGGACTTACACGTTTGTAACTCGCTCAGATGACGGCGTCCGCTTGTGGATAAATGGGAAGTTACTCATCAACAATTGGCGCGACCATGGCCCCACTTACGATCAGAGTGTCCCAGTGACCCTTACTGCAGGACAACGATACAGCATTCAATTGGAATATTACGAAGATAACGGTGGGGCGGTCATGCAATTGTTCTGGTCGTATCCGAACCAAGTGGAACAAGTCATTCCGCAACAGCGACTTTACCTGGCGCCAATTTCGTTGCAACCTGCTCCAGCGGCTACTTCGCGAGTGATGGTGAGCAATTTGAACTGGCTGAGTGAAACGAATGGGTGGGGTCCGGCGGAACGCGACCGCTCCAACGGGGAACAAGGAAGTCACGATGGAAAACCCATCACCATAGGCGGGCGGCGATATGTTGACGGAATTGGGGTGCACGCTGTTTCGGAAATCCGCATTGCGTTGAATGATCGCTACGACGTGTTCAAATCCATCATCGGTATTGATGACGAAGTAGGGAACCTTGGCAGTGTGGTTTTTGAAGTCTGGCTGGATGGCAAGCGAGCTTATCAAAGCCCGGTGATGAAGGGCACCATGCCCGGTTTGGCGATTGAAGTACCGGTGGAAAATGCCAATGAAATGAAGCTTGTAGTAACCAGTGCTGGCGACGGCATTAGTTCCGACCATGCCGATTGGGCAGACGCGCGACTGGAAGGAATTGAGCAGGTGAAATACCTAAGTGACCTCAATTGGGTGAGTGCCAGCAATGGTCGCGGCGCAGTGGAAAAGGATCACCCAAGTGGTGGGAGGGGGTTCATCAAGTTAGATGGTGCCACCTATCGCAAAGGGTTGGGGACTTACTCCACAGCGGAAATCAAATACAATCTTGACAAGAAGTACGACCTGTTTAGTTCCACCCTGGGCATTGACGATTTGGCCAATGGCGGCGGGTCGGTGATCTTTGAAGTGTGGGCTGATGGTACGCGTCTGTATCAATCGCCCATCGTCAAAAGCATTACGCCGATGCAGCATCTGGACGTTTCCGTAAAGGATCGGATGACTTTGACCCTCAAGGTTTTGGACGCAGGCGACGGATCCACGGGCGACCTGGCCGATTGGGCCGACGCGCAATTGTTGCCCTTAGGCAGTGATGGCCCTCCGGCACCTGGCAATCTGAAAGCGACGGCTGGCAACGCACAGGTGGCACTCACCTGGGTGAGTTCCATTGGTTCCACAGGTTACAACGTTTATCGTGGAACAACAGCCGGTGGACAAGCTTCTGCCCCCATTGCTTCCAATGTTACTGGCACTAGTTACTTGAATACGGGGCTGACGAATGGGACCACTTACTTCTACAAACTACGTGCAGTAAGCGCCACTGGTATGGGGCCGTACTCCAATGAAGCGGCTGCCAAGCCGGAACCACCACTTCCGAATCCACCGGGCACAGCTCCGGCAAATTTCACAGCGACTGCGGGGAATGCCAAGGTCACCCTGGGATGGACTGCGGTTGCTGGTGCCACAGGATATCGCATCTTCCGGGCAACTACCTCAAACGGACAGACAACCACGCCACTTGTGACCGTGACGACCACCGATCATATGGATTTGAATCTGACCAATGGGACAGCGTATTTCTATAAGATTGCAGCGTTCAATGCTGGCGGCGCTGGACCAATGTCGCTTGAAGCAAGTGCAACTCCACGGAGTTTACCAACTGCTCCGGCAAATCTGAAGGCAACTCCAGGGAACACGCAAATATCACTGGCCTGGGACTTAGTAACTGGGGCAACCAGTTATCAGGTATTCCGCGCAACAACATCCAACGGACAGACCGCTGTACCGCTGACCACGGTAACCACCAATAGCTATCTGAATACTGGACTCACAAACGGTACGCAGTATTTCTACAAAGTGGCCGCAGTGAATGGGTCGGGTGCAGGGCCTTTATCCAACCAGGCAATGGCCACGCCCATTGCGCTACCAACTGCACCAACGAATGTAACGGTGCTGCCGGGCAATGCCCAACTGGCATTGTCTTGGACCGCAGTCAGTGGAGCAACCAGTTATCAGGTATTCCGAGGTACAACTTCGAACGGGGAACTGGCGGCGGCTGTAACCACCGTCACAACGGCAACCTTCCTCAACACCGGTTTGACCAATGGAACCACTTACTTCTATAAAATCGCTGCGATGAATGGTGCTGGGGCAGGGCCAATGTCTGCTGAAGCCAGTGGAACTCCGCAGGCTCAGCCAGCAGCTCCTGTTGTTTCCGGTACGGCTGGAAATCAGCAGGTTACGCTTAGCTGGGCGGCAGTGCCTTCCGCTCTTACTTACAACGTATATCGTGGAACCACAACCAATGGCCAGGCATCTATTGCAATCGCCACTAATCTGGCCAATCCGACGTTTTTGAACACTGGCCTGATTAACGGGACCACTTACTTCTATAAGGCCACCGCTGTGAATGCATCGGGAGAAAGTGCTCGTTCTGCCGAAGTGAGTGTTACTCCTGCGGCGTCGCAACCGGCCATTGACCCCGCTACGCTTTCCGCTTGGCGCCTATTGCGGCAAGCCACCTGGGGACCCAAACCCGGCGAAGCAGACCGGGTGAAACAGATTGGGGCAACGGCGTTCCTAAACGAACAGTTCTCTGCACCACTTTCTGTCTATCCAGATACTCTATTTGCTCAGTCCATTGACTTCACGCAAGAGCAATTGATGGCACTGGCACTTACTGCACCCGATCAGTTGCGGCAACGTGTTGCTTGGGCTTTGCATAAGATTTGGGTAGTATCGGCGGTGGAAGTCAGCGATTCATCGGCCATCGTCACCTATCAGCGCATCTTGCTGAATAACGCATTCGGAAACTATCGTAACCTGATGCGAGAGATGACCCTCAACCCGGCAATGGGCCGCTATCTGAACATGCTCAACAACAAGAGCCAAACAGTAACCGGTGTGGCTCCAAATGAAAACTATGCTCGCGAGGTGATGCAGTTGTTCACCCTGGGAATTCCGGTTCTGAATCCCAACGGTTCGCCTGCTACTGGCATCAATTACACAGAAGCCGACGTCAAAGAGTTGGCCCGCCTGTTGACCGGTTGGACTTATGGTGACGGAAACCCGGCCACGGTGCCGACAAATCTTGGACCCACCAATTGGAAAGTCCCCATGGAGCCAGTGGAGGCGTTCCACGATAAGGGTGCAAAGACGTTTCTGGGTGTAAATATCCCTCCGGGCAACACCGCTACGCAGGATCTGGATCGGGCACTGGATATTATTTTCAGCCAGCCCACCATGGCACCGTTTGTGGTGAAGCAGTTGATTCAACAACTGGTCACATCTAACCCCAGCCCTACTTACATTAACGCTGTAGTGGATGTGTTCAATAACAATGGGGCCAACGTCCGCGGAGATTTGACGGCAGTGGTGCGGGCCATTCTGACGCATCCGGAAGCAGCCACAGGTAACAAGTTGATGGAACCTGTGCTGTATGTCATCTCTCAACTACGTTCCCTGAATGCAACGGTTGTGGATCATCCATTTATGACCGATCTGGCCGAGGCAATGGGACAGAAAGTATTCTTCCCACCCTCTGTATTCAGCTACTACTCGCCTGGATATCGCATTCGAGGAACTGCCCTTGCCGGTCCGGAATTCCAGATACTCACCTCAGTTACTTCCCTTGTCCGCACTAATTTTGTGGGTCAGTTACTAAGTGGCGGATTCGGAACGGAAGTAGTCATTGACTATGCACCGTTCACCAGCAAAGCAGCCGACCCTGCGGCGTTGGTGGATTACTGCAGTCTGTTGTTCATGGGCGGACAGATGTCTAGCGCTCAACGAACGGAGATCATTGCTGCCGTAAGTGTAACCAGCGGCGCAACGGATCGTGTCCAGACGGCGATCTACTTGACACTGGGTACCGCACAGTACCAGGTGGAGCATTAAATCCAACACAGCCGGGCCGCATGCAAACTCATGCGGCCCATTAGTACAAGAACACAAGGAACAAGGAAACTATTATGACGAATCGCAATCGACGTGACTTTTTGAAAAAATGCTGTGGATTGAGTGCTGCCGGAGTAAGTGCGCACATTACGCGGCTGGGTCTGATCTCGGCACAGGCGCAAAGTACATCTACTTACAAGGCGCTGGTTTGTATCTTCCTGTTTGGCGGGAATGATTCGAATAACATGGTGGTGCCAACGGATTCACGCTACTCGCTGTACCAGGGCATGCGTGGTCCGGTGGCGTTGGGACAGGGGACACTGTTGCAAGCCGGTGCAAGCGGTTATGGATTTCACCCCAGCCTGGTGAACGTACGTCGCTTGTTTAATCAAGCGCAGCCGTCGGCGGCCGTGGTGTTCAATGTTGGCTCGTTGGTTAGGCCAACACTGAAAGCTAATCTGAATACTACGCCGTTACCAAAGAATCTTTACTCGCATTCCGACCAAGTGCAGCAATGGCAGACGTCGGATACCAACGGAGGTTCTTCGGGATGGGGTGGCCGCATTAACGATTTGATTCTTGCGCAAAATTCAGGATCGTTACCGCCAGGCATTTCGGTAAACGGAGGCAATTCCTTATTCCTGTCTGCACCAACCACTCAGGGCGTCAACTTTTCCAACAGCACTTCGTTCGGCTTGAGCACCTTTGGAAATGGCACGGCCAGCAATGCCCGTATTGCTTCGTTACAGAAAGTGTTGACGTTTGATACTGGCCTGCAAATGATTGGTTCGGCCAACGGCGTGTTGGGAAATGCGATTAAGTCCGCCCAGGAAATCAACGGGGCTTTGGCCAGCGCACCGGCGTTACCAGTGGTGTTCCCGGCCAGCGGATTGGGAAATCAGTTGTCGCAAGTGGCCCGCATTATTTCTGTGAAGGGTGCA
>JANMWO010000333.1:0-2114 GCA_031394025.1 Acidobacteriota bacterium | reverse complement strand
TGCTACACGCTTCTTTCAGCTTCACCTCGCGGCTACGCCTTGCGTTTCACTACGGTTGCCGTCATCGGCTCCGGTTGGCTCTTTTCATCCAACTAGATTCTGCCCATGCTGGGCACACTGGGGCAGGCGATTCCGCCTGCCCGCTCGCTTGCGAGCGAAGTTTTGCCTGTCCCACTCCCATCGGAATGCACAATTAACTTGACCCTTATTTCACTGGTTTCTTGGCCGGAGCATCTTCCTCACCTGGCGGTGGGGCGTTGACGTTGCGACCCGCTGCTGACGGGGGTTTCCAACCATCTTTCGATGGACCGTTCTGGAAGAAAAACGAAGTCTTACTCAGTGGATGTCCCTTGGCATAATTCGCATTTGCCTGACCAAAAATCTTGCCCGCCTTGCGCGTTTCGTCGTGAATCTTTGTGACCATGGCTTGATAGCGGTCGTCATCCTGAGGCAATCCACCGAACACGCTCAAGTCGTTATTGCCGATGATCACCACATCCACTCCATCTACGGAAGCAATATCGTGGACATTGGCCACACCGGTTGGCGATTCAATCATCACCACCACCAGCATGTTGTCGTTAAAAGTTTTGGCGTAGTCAATGCCGTTGATCCCCCAAATTGTACGAGCTTGTCCCTGACCAGAACTGCGCCGAGCCACTGGCGGATAGCGCGACCACTTGGCACCTTCGCGAGCCCGCTCCACATCGTCAACAGTGGGGATGATCACACCCAGAGCTCCAATATCGGTGGCATGTTGAATGTGCCATTCCTGCGCATCTGGCAAACGGACCATGGGGATGGCCCCGGCGTGTGGACAGGCGGCGATCATCGCTTCCACATCTTTAAATTCCAGGGTACTGTGCTGCATTTCAAACCAGGCGTAATCGTAATGCTTGGCTGCTTCGCAGTAGGCGGCAATATCGAATTTGCTTTGGGTGAAGCTGAACACCTGCTTGCCTTCCAGCAGCTTCTGTTTGGCCGTATTGTACAGCGGCGGTTTTGACTGGGCCAGGGCGGGGACGCCCAGCAGTGCGACGGACAAAATCAAATTGACAGTGGACCAGAATCTAATCATTGACCTTCCTTTCCAAATTGGACCCTACTAACATATCGCAACTGCTACGAGCGCGGCTGACTGGAGTCTGAGATCCAACTGTTGCATCTGCTTACTGGCGGTGATGAGTGTTGAAAAACTGAAACACGGTGGGCAGCGCCAGGCTCACAATAGTGTCGTGAGTGGCTTCAGCAACTTCCAGAAATTGTGTTTCAAAACCTTTTTCCGCCACTGCTTTGGCCATGGTGCGGGCAGTCTCAACCGTGCGTGGACTATCCTTTGAACCAACAATCACAAGCAGTGGGACGCCTTTCAGTTTCTCAAACGGAACACTGGCGGGCTGCGTGTTAAACGCGCTGAGTGCCAATCCTGCAAAGCGATCCCCGTATTTGCTACCCAGATACCAACCGCCGGTGCCGCCCGCGGAATGGCCGAAGAGGTAAATGCGGGCGGGGTCTGGATGGAACTCGTTCACAATAAGATCCAGCGATTGCATGGCGTCTTTTTCACTCAATTCGCCATCCCGTCGCAGGGCTGAAGTTCGCGCACCGGCGTTGTATCCAGCATTCGGACGATAGCCCATGGTGGTGGCCACAATGTAGCCGTGCTTTTCTGCCAGCTTGGCCAACAGTCCACCGTCACGATCAAAATAAAAATTATGATCCCGTGTGGTGCCGTGCAAAACAAAGATCATGGGTAACTGCTTTTTGCCGTCCCAGTTGGTTGGAACGTACACCCGGTACGGCATAATTTCACCCGCTTCAGCAAACCAATAATGACGCTCATGATCCCCTTTGGCGCGCACTAGCGGATCTTTACCCGATTCAAGAGCTTTCAGAATCTGGTTGGATTCCCGTAGCTCCTTTCCAAAATCGAAGTACTGCGCGCCAGATTCGGGTAGACCGAAATCGTTGGTTTCAAGTTTGCGAATCCCGGTATTCACCACTCGAGCCATATCGAAAGGCCAGCGTACGGATGCCTTAGCGCTGTCGAATCCTTTGATTTTACCCAGACGCTGTTCCACATCCGATGATCGGAGTTCAATGCCTTCGGCAAC
>JANMWO010000324.1:0-11568 GCA_031394025.1 Acidobacteriota bacterium | reverse complement strand
TGATTGACAAAGAACTGGTTGACGCCGATGCCTACGTCGGTGAGATTACTCCAGAGCAGGTGCGCATTGGCAAGAAGCTGAAGTGGGTGCAGATCACCAGCGCTGGTGCCGAAAAAGTACTCCACAAATCCGGTGGCAACGACCTGCGCGATAGCGAAATTGTCCTAACGAATAACCAGATTGTGCAGGGTCCTGAAATTGCGGATCATGCCATGGCCATGCTTCTCGCACTAGCTCGTGGATTGCCAAAATTCTTTGCCAATCGGCAGACAGAAACCTGGAATCCGACACCCTACCCAGGGATTGAGTTGGCTGGAAAAACGGCAGTGGTAATCGGTGTGGGCGGCATTGGGACGCAGATTTCAGTGCGGGCCTGGGCGCATGGAATGAAGGTGATCGGAGTGGATCCGGAAGATATTCCGTTCAGCCCCTTCATCAGCAAAGTGGTCAAGCCGGACCAGTTGAACGAGGTCCTGCCTGAAGCCGACGTGGTGTTCATTTCCGCACCGCATACCGAAAAGAGTCATAAGATGATGGGTCCGCAACAGTTTGAGCTATTGAAGAAGGGTTCCTACTTCATCGCCGTCAGCCGTGGCGGAATTTACGATTTGCCGAGCCTGGTGAAGTCGCTGGATAGCCAACGGTTGGCCGGCGCCGGTGTGGATGTGACCGATCCCGAACCGCTGCCCGCAGGGAACGCCTTATGGAAATTCGACAACGCCATTATCACGCCCCATATCGCTGGTCGGTCTGATCGGGATCGGGGACGAATGTTGGGAACAGTGAAGGCTAACATCGCCCGCTTTGCTGATGGAAGGCCACTTATTAACGTGGTGGATAAGCAGAAAGGCTACTAGTTAAGTTGCAAGGCAATGGCTTGGAGTGTCCCTGGAAATTTCCTTAACTTCTCTAAAGATTATGTAGACTTCGGGCGATATAGGTAAGGTGACGCGATCAACGCAAACAGCCTACAAGCCCCTTAGAGCCGTAGCAGGGAAACAAGCACCAGCGAATAGCACGCCAGTGTTGGCTGAGGCGGCTGATGTTCTGGGCGGCCAAATGCGCAAACATCTAAGTCGACTAGGGACACTCCTAGGTCCGTCCAGCGCCCAATTAAGTCGAAAATTTGATCGCAAACTCATCGCCAGAAAACATGATCAACAGCAGCGGGTAGCCCTGGCTGCGGTCACTCTGGGTTCAGCCGTTCGGTTTTGGCTGGACGACGGCAACCTGACAGGTTTCTTTGAACAAGCAACCTATAGTGGACGTCGGCTGGCGAAATTAAATCTGCCGCCTAGCGTCATTGTGGAAGCTTTGGCGGAGTATGACGGGCTGCTTGAGGCGGAGTTCGCCAAAGTGACCGTGAAGGAAGCGGCAAACTTCCGCTGGGTGCGGGAACAACTACAGTTTTGCGTCATGCTGGCGTTGAACAACGCTTACTACGAAGTGCGCGAAGCGGAAGCAGACACCTTTTACGAACTATTCCGGGACGAAGTGGAATCGCAAAGTTTAGGGGAGTTATTCGACCGTTTTCTGGCCACTTTGGCCAAGTTTTGTCGGGCCGATGCAGCGCGGTATCTGGCATTTGACGAATCGTCGAATTGCTGGCAGCTCGATCAGAAAACTCTAAAAATCACCAGGGATCTGGGGAATCGCTTGCGGGAACCGCAGTGTGCCTCAGGCGCCGATTTATCACACGAGGCTGAATGGAAGGGCGAATATGCCACCGTTTGGTCCATGCCCCTGATTCACGAAAAGCTGCACGACAAACGGCTGACGGGAGTTTTCCAGTTTGCGTTTCGCAAGGATTATCAATGGCTGCCGCGCGAGCAGGAATTATTGGCGGCGGCGGCGGAACGTTGCTTTAAGGCTGCCGAAAAAGCCCGTTTGATGGAAGATTTGCGGGCTAGTGAAGAGCAAATTCGTCAACTGGCAGAGCATATGCTGCAAGTGGAAGAGCGCGAGCGTCGTCGTATTTCCGGTGAACTGCACGACGAAGCAGGTCAATCCATGTTGTTTGTGCGCTTGCAGATGGAAATGGTTGAAAACGCCATGCCCGAATTGAACCCCTTGCGAGCCAAAGTGAAAGAAGCTCGAGAGGCTACCGAACGCACCATCATAGAGGTTCGGCGGTTGATTGCGGCTCTCAGTCCGGCAGCTTTGGAACAATTGGGACTAGGTGCGGCACTGCGTCAACTGGTGATGCGGTTTAAGCAATGGTACCCAGTAAAAGTGAAATTGCAAATTGGAAATCTGAGTGCGATTCCAAAGAATACTGAGGTAGTTGTCTACCGGTTGGTACAGGAGTGTTTTAACAACATCTCTAAGCATTCTTTTGCCACCAGCGTAAACATTTCCGTAGGAACATCCGATGGTTTACTAAGGTTGATAGTCGAAGATAACGGCGTCGGCTTTGATGTTAAGCAAGCAGCCACCAAATTGGAGTCGTTTGGGCTTCAGGGGATGAGGGAACGAGTGGTGCTGCTCGGCGGAAAGTGTGAAGTAGTCAGTTGCCCGGCAAAGAGTGGCGGTCGGAAAGCGAAAGCGGATCGAGGAGCTCGCGTTATGCGAGGAGAACGCTCATCGCAAGTAAGAGCCACCAAACAGGGCACAAAGATATGGATCCAGTTACCGATTCCTAGAGAGGCAGTTGCTGCTTGAAGCGCGGGGTGCACGCTATTCATGTAGCAGCGAGTAGACAAGACGTCTGCTTATGCCAGGGTCGATCCAAGAAGTCTTGGAATGGGTTTGGGTGGCGGCAAGCCACAAGGGACAAAAGGCGGCATTGAGAAATCTTGATGCTGGAAACTCTGCCTCAAATGAGTTTTCAAACAATCGGTGCTAGTCTTTGCAACCTGGTCAAACAGGAAGTTGGGATTAAGCTCAATCGGAAAAACGAATGGCCAAAATAAGATTAATGTTAGCGGATGACCACACCTTGTTCAGACAGGGCATCCGTACTCTACTCTCAGCGGAAGCCGACATGGAAGTGATTGGGGAAGCTTCCAATGGTGGGGAAGCCGTCGAAAGGGCCAATGAGATCCGTCCGGACGTGGTGTTAATGGACATTCACATGCCTGGACTGTCCAGTTTTGAAGCAACCCGGCAGATAAAGAAAAACCGTCCTGAAACAAAAATTCTCTTCCTCACGATGTATGACGATGAAGATTATCTAGTGGAAGGAATGGAAGTCGGGGCTGCTGGATACGTTTTGAAGGATAGTCCTTCACAACAACTGGTCGCCGCAGTTCGGGATGTCTGCCGTGGTGGCAGCTACCTGAGCCCGCGGATGCTGTCTCAATTGGTCGACGATTTCCGCTCACGCATCAAGTCCGCCAACCGCTTGCCACGCTTTGCCACTCTCACTGCTCGCGAACGTGAAGTGCTGAAGATGCTTGCGGAGGGTAACTCGGTGAAAGAAATTGCCTGCGATCTTAACCTTAGCGTGAAGACCGTGGAGGCGCACAAATTCAACTTAATGCGCAAGCTGGATATTCATAACAAAGCACAGCTTGTGCAATACGCAATCCAAAAGAAAATTATCAAGATACCGAATCTGGTTTAAGCATTTGCTGCTAGTGCAAGGGCAACCCAAGCCCTGTACCAAGCGGTGCCTTGAATCAAGAAATAGTATTCTCCAAATCAACGCCGGAAAAGCGTGGCCTACCAGCCGCTCAAACGCTTTCCGGCGTTTTTTCGTTGGCTAAGTGTCTTGACCCTGACCATCTCCAGTTTGATCCGAGACCACAAGTTTTCCATCCGACTTCCTAAGGCAAAGACCTCATTTGCCTTTCCTGCGCTATCATCGTTGGCAGACGAGATAACATTCCTATGAAACATCTGATGAATCGCCGGGACCTACTTGCTGTGAGCGCTTTAGCCGCAGTTCCCTCGCTATCTTTTGGCGCAACACGTCTTCCCATCAAAAAGGGAGTGTTGCTCAGTATGCTCAGTCCCAAGTCGACCTTTAAGGACCGATTTCAACTGGCCAAAGATACAGGCTTTGACGCCATTGAGGCAGGCACCGCGAAAACAGTAGAAGAGGCCGCCGAGATCCGCAAAGCTTCTCAACAAACGGGCGTGCGCATTCATTCCGTGATGAACATGAGTCACTGGCAATATCCGTTGTCTTCGGCGGATCGTTCCGTTGTCGACAAAAGCGTGCAAGGGATGACGACAAGCATGGAGCAAGCGTCCATGTGGGGTGCGGAAACAGTGCTTCTTGTTCCAGCCGTGGTGAACGCGCAGACCAGCTACGCGGATGCCTGGCAACGTTCCCAAACCGAGATTCGTAAAATGATTCCGATGGCCGAAAAGTTGAAGGTGATCATTGCTGTGGAAGAAGTTTGGAACAAGTTTCTGCTCTCTCCGCTTGAGTTTGCCCGCTATATTGACGATTTTCAGTCGCCCTGGGTCCGCGCCTATTTCGATGTCGGTAATGTAGTTCTCTACGGTTATCCTCAGGATTGGATTCGCACCCTGGGCAAACGAATTGTACGATTGCACTTGAAGGACTTTACCTTTCGTCGCGATGCTAATTTGAAAAAGAATGTAGCCGACTGGGTGAATCTGCGCGATGGCGAAATCGATTGGAAAGCCATCCATAGCGCCCTCAAAGACATTGGTTATTCTGGCTTCGCCACAGTAGAATTAGGCGGAGACGGGGAAGCCGCTTACTTAAAAGATGTCAGCAGTCGATTCGATATGATCCTTAACGGGGAGTGAAATGAAAAAATTCTTGATTGGCTTACTTACTGGCTTGGTGCTTGCCGGGATGATTGTGTTCATCGCTGGACTGGTGTTTGCCAGCCTGGGAGATCGTAAAGTAAAAGTTGCCGACGGCTCGGTGCTGGTGATGCGCCTGGAAGGGGATGTGCCGGAAAAGCCGCAGACCGACATGCCCATTCCTTTTTTAGAAAAAGAAGGCAATGCCGTCACGGTTACCGAAATCTGGCGAAGTCTGGACAGGGCGTCTAGCGATAGCAAGATCAAGGCGATCATACTGGAACCGCACAACACGGCAATGGGTTGGGCGAAGATGCAGGAGATCCGCGCCGATCTTGTGAAATTCAAAAAGTCAGGCAAACCGATTTACGCCTATCTGCGAAACCCTGGGTTGCGCGAATACTATCTGGCGTCTGCTGCCGACAAGATTTACTTCACACCCACCGACGTTCTTTACATCAAGGGATTGCGCGCCGAGTTGACTTACTATAAGGGCACCCTCGATAAATTAGGCGTGCAAATGGAAATGGAGCACGCTGGCAAATACAAAGACGCTTTAGATTCCTTTGTGCGGACCAGTATGACTCCGGAAACTCGCGAAGTCATGAATTCGTTTCTGGACGATTTGTATGGTCAGATTGTGACCACCATCGCTGGCAGCAGAAAGAAGTCTGAGGCTGAGGTGCGGGCGATGATTGATGACGGGCCGCTGCTATCGAAAGTATCCGTTGAGAGAGGTTTAATTGACGGCCTGCTGTTTGAAGATCAGTTCTACGACGAAGTTAAAAAGGTTGCTGGCGTTCCGGAATTGAAGAAAATCTCCATGGCGGATTATAGCCAGGCGAATCGTGCCACAGACACGCGAAACAAAATTGCGATTCTTGTGGGGGACGGCGCAATTACCAGAGGATCATCGCCCGCATCGGCATTGGGTGAAGAAAGCGGAATCACTTCCACTTCCATGATGAAGCAGATCCGCCAGATCCGTGACGATAGCTCGATCAAAGGCGTAATCCTCCGTGTCGATTCCCCTGGCGGCGATGCCATTGCTTCCGATGAGATATTACGCGAAATGAAACTGCTCAGCCAGAAGAAACCGATGGTCATTTCTATGAGCGACGTGGCCGCATCCGGCGGTTACTACATCTCTATGACTGGCGACCCCGTGTTGGCCTACCCTGGGACGATTACTGGTTCCATTGGGGTGATCTTTGGCAAAGTGAATTTGCGAGGATTGTACGACAAAATTGGCGTCACGAAAGATACGTTGATTCGCGGGAAAAATGCGGCGATCGATAGCGAATACACAGCGCTTGGCCCGGATGGTCGGAAGAAGTTGAAAGAAGGGATCGATGAAATTTACCAGACATTCTTGGGCCATGTGGCTTCGGCCAGAAAAAAGGATGTGAAGGTGATTGAAGATTTGGCACAAGGGCGAGCGTGGCTGGGAAGCCAGGCGAAATCGCGAGGCTTGGTGGATGAGTTGGGTGGGCTGGATCGGAGCCTGGAACTGATCAAGGAAAAGGCCAAAATCGGACCTAACGAAAAGGTTGCTTTAATGCTCTTTCCACCGAAGAAGACCTTGTTTGAGCAGTTGTTTGCCAAGACGGCGCAAGCTACAACGCGGATGTGGATGTTGGCCAATGGCGAAACAACTGGGATAGTGATTCCCTTTGAGAAGCAGATGGAATCGGAACTTGGATTCTCACCGCGACTCTTGTTGGACGGCCACATATTGGGAATGCTTCCCTATCATATGGAGTTCCGTTAGTCAGAACTGGGATCAGAAAGCGTAAGCGGACGTAATGCCAGCATCCTGCAAAGCGACTGACATTTTTTCCAAAGCAGTCTTGTGGATCTGTGACACGCGGCTTTCGTTGATTCCCAGTACGCCGCCAATTTCTTTCATGGTCATTTCATTGGAATAGTACAGGAAGACCACTTTTTGATAGCGTTCGGGAAGTGTTTTCATGGCCACACCCAGCATGTCGCGCATCTGTTCATGGGCACACATGTGATCGGGCTGAAGTTCAGGCTTGCTGGGAAATTCCGGGGCAGGCAAATCTTCGGATTCGTTGGCCCGTGTGGAAGCGGAAATGAGTCCGACATTTCTAAGGTCAATGGCCATCTGCCGCCAACGTTCCACATCTACTCCCAATTTACTGGCCAGTTCCGCTTCGCTAGGAGCACGCTGCAATTCCCCGGTCAGTTCGCGCGTTGCCTGTTCCACCTGCTTGTGACGGCGGCGCAGATCGCGTGAAGCCCAATCCAATTGACGCAGGCTGTCCAAAATTGCGCCCTTAATGCGATGTTTGGCATAGCTTGAAAAAGTCACCATTTTGTCGGGATTAAACTTAGTGACGGCGTCGAACAAACCAAGAATACCAGCATGAACAAGATCGTCCAGGTCAACGTGCACAGGAAGGTTTTCATGCACCCGCAAAGCAATCGCTTTGGCCAACGGCAAATGTTCCAGAACCACTTGGTCCCGGCGAGCCATCATTGCTGCCTGGGCTTTCTTTTCCGCGTTGCTCTTTTCGGCAATACTAGTGGCGGCGACAGCCTTTTTCCGTCTGATTACTGGCTCTTTTGCTCGGGCTGTTGCGGTAGATACACTACTAGCAGGCATGTTTTTGTTCCTTTCTCAATTGCCCTGGCGGAGGGCCTTGGATTGATTTCGCGCCTTGAATTTCTCCAACCTTTTTACTGGCCGGATACGATAAAAGAATGCACGTACTGTTCCAAGTCCCCGCTCAGACACACTTCGGACAGGGCGGGGTCATTTGGCGAATGCCCCAAATCAGGAAACTCCATCGGGTTGTATGTTTTAGGCGGAGGCCACTTGTTTTGCGTGCGCTCCGGAAGCTAATTGGCTCAACTCTTCACGCGTTTCATTCCGGAACACAATGCCGTGTGGCACCAGTTCCAAAATGGGAAATTCATCCCGTTTTGAAACGTACAAAGGAACAGAGTTCAAAAAACTACTTACCACTGGGATGATCGTATCATTCGGTGATTTGATTTCCAGTAGATGTGAATCCCTATCTTGGATGGCTGGAATCACTTAGTAGATTGGCGCGAATGAGGGTGTTGTTCCCCTTGGTGGCGGCGTACGCTATCCCACTTTTTAGGGATAAACCAGCAAGATTCATCCAAACCACTTGGCCCAGCCTGGGTTCTTGTAAGGCGAATCCCGACAGTCCTAGGACTGCTTCGCAAGTCAGACCTAAACGCAGTCTCGTTTTACACACACCTTTGCCGATGCGATCCGCTAAAGTCACTATTGGCATCTGCCGATCCCAGTCGTATATGTGGATTTCTTTGGGTTGCCTGGTTGGTTTGCCGCTGTTGGCAATCGCCGTTATTCGTTTGTTCTTCTTCGAGCAATGGATCCAACTGAAGCTGGACTGGTACACATCCCAGGGACGAAGCGATCGTGCCCTTCCATTGGTGAAGGCTCAGTTTCAGCGCCTACGGGGCTCTGAAGGCGAAGACCACATCGCCACCAATGCCGCCAGGTATAGTCTGGGCCAGATCCAATACGAAAATGGTTTGAAAGAAGACGGTCGGGCCATGGTGGACAAGGCTACGGAATTCTTCACCCGTTATCAAGGACCAAAGGACGCCCTCTTCGCTATTTATTTGATGAACCTTGGTTTGGCCCAACGCGCCATTGATCGGGGCGATCAAGCCATCGAATCCTTGCAAATGGTGCTCAGTATTCAACGGAACAAGTCTCCCCTGAATGTAGACGAGGTTGCCCGTACCTTACTCAATCTGGGGGCCATGCTGGAGGAGGCTGGTCGGCAGAATGAAGCCCTCAAGATACTGGAAGAGTCACTGCAGATACGGGTCTCAAAGTACGGCCAGAATTCTATAGAAGTCGCAAAGGTAAAGTTGAATCTTGCTGAGGCGCTCATCGGTCTTGAAAAGTGGACGGAAGCAGAGCGCAACTTGCGACAAGCCATTGAAGTCCTGAAAATCTATCCGACGCAAGATCTTGGTAATGCTTACGATACCTATGCCCGGCTGATGGAAGCACAGGATCGACTTATAGAGGCGGAACCAATGCGCCAGGCATCCACCACTGCGCTGCAGCGTGCACTGGGTGAAAAGAGCGTAGAGGTCGCCAAGCAGATGGAAAAACAGGCGGCGCTTCTAGGACGGTTGAACCGATATACAGAGCAAGGGCTGTATGAGAAGAAAGCGATAGAGATCCGCGAGGCATTAAAATGTACAGTTTCCTGATCATTGCAGCAGTGTTGGTTCTGGGCTGGAAAGTTTTCAGGTTCCGCCTTCAGAAAACGACCCGCCCCTGGACTCTCCTGTTGCAGGCTGCTAGCGATGCTGAAGTCAAAGGTGACCTTGTTGCAGCCGAACGTTTGCTGAACGAAGCAGATGCCTACGCCGCTTCACGAAAGGGTGCTGTATGGGATCGATGGAGGCAGTTGAGCCGTCCAAGGTTGGCGCAGCTCCTCTTTAGAAGTGGGCAACTGGACCGCGCAGCCACGCTGAATTTTGAAATTCTACAGCAATCGCGGACCCCCACTTGAGGAGTCAACCCTCTCGCCGTGTGCGAGGCAAATGACTTCATGGGGATGATTCTTATGGCCAAGGGGAAGTACAACGAAGCGATCCCTGTTTTTCGTAAGAATCTTGAGACGATTCAAATGGACACCGCAATCGATAGCCCTCACCTGATTCCTACGCTGCATTTGCTAGGACGTTCACTTTGGCGCAATGGAGAAAAGGCCGAGGCTCAAACCACCTTGGCCCGTTGTTCCAGGCTAACTGTTTTGGCGATTAAAGACCCCGCTTTCACTACCAATTTGGATGCAAACCTTGCCGCCGAAGGATTGGTTGCCAAGGCTGGATGTGAAGATGAATGGCTGCTCTATCAGGGTGAGTTTGAGACGGCGATAAAGGGTCTGCGGGAAGCGTTGGTCTTTGAGGAGAAGGACGGCAAGGCTATGTTGTTTGACCCGGAGCGGATGCCAGCTTGGGAGATCTTGGCGGAGGCCGAAGAAGCCCTTGGAAACTGGGATGCAGCTCGCGACGCTTATCTGCAAGCCGCCGCAGAGTGGGATAAACGCTTGTCCCCAGGGCACCCGCGTTCGGAGTGGTCGCGCAATCGGGCGGCTGCGTTGGACGGTGAATCATTACCGAATTTGAAGGACAGCGTGCAAAATTTCACGGCACCAGTGGAACATCTGGCTGAGTTCCCATCGAAATAGTGCTTGCAAAGACTGGTACTGTTTTGCTGAGGATCGCAAGAAGTTGCGGCAGGGAGCGATTTGCTTTCTTGGCTTGCAGTTGTAGCTTATCAAGGACAAGTGCAGGCGCTTTCCTATAGAGCTCAAGTAGAAAAACATCCGGGTGGAGTGCAACTATTCCCCAAGGCTCAAGATGTGTAGGGCGAAAGTGCTTTAGGTTGAAGGTGAGAATGACGGATGATCCGGAACGGATCGCAGCGGCAAGCACATGCCTGTCTTTTAAGTCATTGCCAAGTTCGGGAATGAGCGGCTCATAACTACGCACCCAGGCACTCGCAAAATTTTCCTTTAATTGATGTTGAAAGGAAGTCGTCAAGCGAGTTGGCCAGCCTAATTTTGCTTCCAAAACACGAACCGTCTCTTCCATGATTTTCTCTGACCATTTCGGTTTAAATAACTCTGGAGGTTCGGCGAGACGTAAGAGGGTATCGCAAAGTGAAAAGCTAGCCAAAACACATGCATCCAGAATTACAAACTGATTCCTGGCAAACGCATCTGGAAATAGCACGGTAGAATATTGTTTAGGGAATCTCATATGAAAATACTTTTGTCAGATCACCTTTCTCGACAAGTAGAACAGCAAATCGGCGTTGGTGGATATCGAACTGCTGACGAACTTGTTGAAGAAGCAGTCTCCCGTCTCCTTGATCAACATGCTGAGGCTCAAAAGAGAATTGAATCTCTGGATCGCATTGTAAAAATGGTTGATGAGGCAGGGCTCTATGAGCGTGTCTTGGTTCCTGCCGACGAGTAAAACAGATAGGTAGTTTAGATTTGGAAGTTATTCCCACACAACAAGAATATCGCTGTCATCTACAATCCGTTTGCCAACTCTATAAAAAAATCTAAACTTCAACGGGCTCAGCTAGTCGAATAGAATCAGCGTACCAGCGGATCCTCCACCCACGGTGGAGTAGCATCAATCAGTCGGCCCAATTCCGGCTCCACCTTTTCCATCTCTTCCTTCATCCGCCAGGCAATATTTCGATAACTGAAATGACCCTTCACCCCAGTCCGTAACCGGGAAATATATTCGGCTTCCGCGAAATCCATCTTGAACAGGAAACGGGAACGAGCCCCGAACGGCAGCAAATACTGCGCGGCCGGTTGCGGCAAACCACCCATCGCCGTCCACGCCACCTTCATCGTGGCATCATAAGCTCCCGTCAAACCCGCTTCGGTGATCGCCGCCGGAGTTTCATACCCAAGGCTACCGTTATACGCCTGCCGATACTGCTGACAACGCCGATGCCGATGAAAATCCCGATACGCTCCGATGTCCATCACAATGTCGTAACAGTACAGCCCGCCGAGGAATCCACGCAATAACTCTTCCCGTGTCCGCGATTGCAACGCCACGCTCCGGAAATAAGTTTGCAAAGAGCAAGCATCAGGTAGGGGACAAGATGGCATTGACCAAGGCCGAGATGGCCGAGCGATTGTTCGAGGAAGTTGGATTGAACAAGCGCGAAGCCAAGGAATTCGTGGACGCGTTCTTTGACGCGCTGCGCGAGTCGCTTGAGCGCGGCAAAAGCATCAAGCTGTCCGGCTTCGGCAACTTCGACCTGCG
>JANMWO010000306.1:0-7740 GCA_031394025.1 Acidobacteriota bacterium | reverse complement strand
ACCATCTTCATCACAGACTTTTCATTACTTGGAGAGATGAATGAAGTGTACGCCAAACGATTTCCAAATCGACCGGCGAAGACTACGGTACAGATAGGTCGGCTGGATAAAGATGCATTGATAGAGATAGACGTAATTGCGGGCAGGGACCCTGCCACGCTTTGCTAGAATGGAAAGTTGCATCGCAAGTCTTGTACTCGCAAGGGATGTTGGAGGGATGAACTTTAAGCCATGATCGCTGCCATTTTTCGATACCTCAGCTACGCTTTCAATTTAGCAATCGCAGGCGCGATGCTGGCGCTGGGTTTGATTTCAAAGCTCAGTTCATTGGACCTGAAATTAGATATGCTGCCGTGGAGCGGTCACGAACTCAGTTCCTGGTTAGTAGGATTGGGTCTGGTGGGATTGATTGTTGTCGGGCTTTCCATGTTTGGTATTTTGCGATGGTTGTTGCTTTTATGGAGCGTCTTGATTGTGGTGCTGTGGGTTCGGGCAATCTATACACCGGGTTGGACGTTTGATGGCCAAGACCCTTTCAATATGGCATTGCAAGGCTTAGCGGCTTACCTGGTGACGTTCATTGGGGCCATTAGCGCCGCTCGTCAATAGTACTTGGACCTGATCCAACAAACTCTATTTTGCCATTCACCCAAATTGGGTTAAACTAAAAGAACCACTCCGTTGGGGGATCGTTCAACGGTAGGACAGCAGACTCTGACTCTGCTTATCGGGGTTCGAATCCCTGTCCCCCAGCCACTTCACGCTAAACTAGCACCTTGAGCTTCTCACCTTACCGGGTTCTTTCTGGTCTTTTGCTGGGAACACTAATCTTCCTTACTATGGAAGCCTTCTTGTTCCGCACCAATCTTTATCGTCGCGCGCTATTGCCGTTCTCCACAACTGGGGCCATGGAAATGGTTCTTGATGCGGAATTGAACCGGCCCATACGTCATCCAAAACAAGTTCTGGCTATCGGCGATTCCCGCATGGCATTGCGCATTTGGTTGGCTAACCGTATGGATACGGGCTATACATTCAGCTTCGCAGGAATGGCCGGAACGTTGCCGCGCGTCTGGTACTATTTGCTGCGCGACGTGGATACGAATCGCAACAAATATGCGGGCATACTGTTGCCTGTCGATGACTATGATGACGAAGATTGGGAAGACTTGGGGAACCGGTCCAGCGATCTGCGATATCTAATTTACCGGCTTCGCTACTCAGACTTATTTGAGTTTGCCGGTAGCTACACCACGCGCGATCAACAATGGATCGCCGCTCGGGGGACGCTGTTACGGGGCTTAGTGTTGAAGGAAGATGTGCAGGAGTTTTTACGCGGACCATTCCATCGCATGGAAGATGTTCGTGGTCAGATTGGCACTTGGTACGGGGTGCAGCAGGATTATGCCGGACCGGATACCACGATGACCGGACTTGCTGTAGATTGGCCCACCCGTAAAGTAACATACCCGGTTCGACTTACTGCGGCGGAGCGTAAGTCAGTGGATGAAGTGCTGTTGCGCGGAAGTACGCAGCAAACCGGAGCCAGAGCGGCATACATGCGCAAATGGTTTGGGAAGATTGTCGATACGTATGAGGGCAGTCGTACCAAGCTGATTTTCTATCGCGTGCCGCGGGGGCCACTGGTGCGGCCGGCTAATCCATTGCTGCGGAAGACTCATTCAATCCGCGAGTTGGCTGCGAAACCCAATGTAATTCTATTGGATGAACATCTTTTCGAGGTGCTTGAACAACCGGAATTGTTTGCGGACATGATGCATTTGAACGCGGAAGGGTCGCGTCGATTCACGGACCTGCTGGCAAGTGAAGTAGGTCGGGTGCTGGGTCAGTAACATGCTGTTTAACTCTGCACCATTTCTATTGTTTTTTCTCACAGTGGTGTTGTTCCATTACTTACTGCCTGGGCCTGCCCGGCGTTGGTTATTGTTAGCTGCCAGTTACTTCTTTTACATGTGCTGGAATCCGAAGTTTATTGTGCTGCTTTTGGCGCTGACAGTGATTGACTACGCCGCTGCCATCTGGATTTCAAACTCTTCAGGCAGGCAACGTACTGCTGCGCTATGGTTCAGCGTTGGGGCGAACTTACTGTTCCTATCGTTCTTCAAGTACTTCAACTTTTTCGCGGCGAACATCGCACAGTTGACGGGCAAAGTTCCAGGGGCATGGGCGTTCGATATTGTACTTCCACTGGGTATCAGTTTTCATACATTCCAGAGTATTTCCTATGTAGTGGACGTCTATCGCGGCCAGCAACAGCCCATTCGTAGTTTCATTGATTATGCACTTTTCATTGCCTTTTTCCCGCAATTAGTGGCCGGGCCTATTGTCCGTGCCAAGGAATTTTTTGCGGACTTCTATCATTGGAAACCGCCTTCCGCAGCATTGCTGCAAAGTGGTATTTTAATGCTGCTGCTAGGGATGATGAAGAAGATGATTGCGGCAGACCAGTTTGCACTGATCGCCAATTTATACTTCGCCGATGTTACTGGTCACCCAGGAATGTTGCCGGCTTGGGGTGGCGTCATTGCCTTTGCCCTACAGATCTTTTTCGACTTCTCAGGCTATACCGATATCGCCATTGGCAGTGCGGCTATCCTGGGTTTTCATTTTCCAGAAAACTTCCGCAGACCCTATCTGGCCTCTTCCATTACTGAGTTCTGGCGGCGCTGGCATATGTCGCTGTCCAGGTGGCTGCGCGATTACTTGTATATCCCGCTGGGCGGGAATCGTGGTGGAACTTTTTCCACTTATCGTAACCTGATGCTGACCATGTTACTGGGTGGA
This sequence comes from Acidobacteriota bacterium, assembly GCA_031394025.1. Classification (GTDB taxonomy): domain Bacteria; phylum Acidobacteriota; class Terriglobia; order Bryobacterales; family Bryobacteraceae; genus JANXSF01. The sequence continues at coordinate 4,935 of JANMWO010000306.1, read as the reverse complement.
TTGTGGCACGGTGCCAGTTGGAACTTCGTCATTTGGGGAGGCTATCATGGGGCCTTGCTTGCGACGGAACGAATGGTTGGCGTGGATACTTCCAGAACAAGATCTTTGTTCTTTCGCATCCCATATACAGTCCTTACATTTACTTTGGTTGCCATAGGCTGGGTGTTCTTTCGAGCAGTTACATTTCAGGATGCCAGATACGTGTTGGGGCAAATGTTCAGCGGTGGAACATCAGGCACATTTCTGCTGAGCACCCAACTCATACGCCTTGCACTATTAACGTTGGTATGGGCCATCGCCGAAGAAAGATGGCACTGGTTCGAACGGCTTTCCAGGGCAAGTTTTTCGCGATTCACTTTAGTGGTCGCGCTGACGTTACTTACCCTGGAACTATTCTCTGTAACGGATGTCGCTATCCCGTTTGTCTATTTTCAATTCTAGGGAACTAACCTTTCAACCAACGATCAAACCAGGCGAACGCTTCCTTCTGCATGGCTGCATCGAATTTATGCGGACCGTCATAGAAACTGGCTTTGTAGCGATCTGCGGCGCCTGCCTTCTTGTAGACATCGGCAAGAATCCTGTCTGCCCTTTGCATCTCTGGCAGCGTAAATAAATCGTCCTGATTGTTGTTTAGAACCAATACAGGATTCGGTGCACCAAGTCCAAGAATTTCAGGATAGTCAATCTCTTTGGGGAGCCCTGGGATGTAACACATCCAGGTATGTGTGCTGGATTTATTCAGGGCAAAATCGCGCCACGTGGTCATCATCCCAACACAACAGGAACAGCGAATGCGTTCATCCATTCCGGTTAGCATTACGGTTCGCAATCCACCGCCGGACAATCCGCCGCAGCCCAACCGCGTGGCATCCACATCGGGTCGCGAAGCCAGGTAATCCAATGCCCGCTGATCGTCGGAAACAAACACGCCGGGCCAGGTCATACCGGCACTAAAAAGGCTTTTGGCGATAATGTGTTCATGGGTTCCGGCGAAGGTGTTGTACTTCTGAATTTCCTCTTCTGATTCCGGGTTGGCCTCCACCATGTTGTTACGAATTTTTGCGGGCAAATCTGCCAGTAACATGCGTCGACTACCAAAGGTGAAGGCATCGTGCACTAACACCACATAGCCGCGCTTGGCCAGTTCATTGGCCCACGCCAAACCGCCATAGTAATGATCCTGATGACGAATCGTAAGTGGGTGCGGGTCTTTCGACATCCTGGTGATTTTGCGCAGCCCAAAGTATTTATTACCACCGTGATCATGCAGCGCCACCACACCTGGCAGTTTCCCCGTCGCCCCGGCAGGCTTCAAAACCAGCGCCTCAGTGGGTGGGCCGTAGGGAAGTTGCCAGTGCAAATGTTCAATGGAAAGGCCATCGAAATCCACATGATGCTGGACCACCGCGATGGGCGTGGGACTGGCCCCTGGACCCGCCAGCAGCTCCCGATAGCGCGCCCGTGCTGTCGGCCTCCATGCATCCACGTTGTGGAACATCGGCTGACGGAAAGATAACCGGGGCGGGTCCTGCATCAACTGCGCAGCCCAATCGCCGTAAGATCCCAACATGTTTTGTGTGGTTGCCATTCCTATACTCTAGAACGAAATCACGTAAACTAGATTTCACACCCATGATCAATCGACGTCATTTCACACTCTTGTTGAGCAGTTCCACCTTACTTGCCCAAGCCCCTGCCGCACCATCTGTCGAACTGGATTGGTACGATGCCAAAAAGTTCACCGTAGAAGGTCTGGGTTACTCCGATCTGAAATCCCCCTATGATCGTCTGCCGCTACGTGCTGAAAATGTTGTCCGCAAAGCAGTATGGGATTTGAGCCGCGACTCCAGCGGTGTGGTCGTTCGATTCACCGCCGCATCAACAGAAATTCATGCGCGTTGGACGCTGGCCAACAAGAATCTTGCATCGGCAAATATAACCGCCATCGCGTCCAGCGGCCTTGATTTATACGCCAAAACAGATGCCGGACGTTGGCACTGGTTGGGCATTGGACGGCCTACGAAGTTCCCTGAAAATACCGATGCTTTAGCCAAAGGATTGCCGCCCGGCCAACGCGAATATATGCTGTATTTGCCTCTGCGCAATGCCATAACGCAGCTTGAAATTGGAGTGGTGAAAGGAAGCACCATTGATAAAGGTGCGCCCCGCGCGGCAGGCTCTAAGCCGATTCTGTTCTACGGAACATCCATCACTCACGGCATCTCCGCATCGCGCCCAGGCATGACACATGTTGCCATGTTAGGACGCATGTTCAATCGAGAAGTAATCAACCTGGGCTTTTCCGGCAACGGCAGAATGGAACCCGAAGTGATTAAGTTTGTCGCCGAGTTGGACCCCGCCGTGTTCGTATTGGACTGCCTGCCCAACATGTCGCCAAAAGACATCAACGAACGTGCTGAAGATGGGGTGAAGGCAATTCGTGCCGCCCATCCAAAGACGCCCATCCTGTTGGTGGAAGATCGCAACATGGCCGACAATTTCCTAAATGCCAGTCATCTGGAACGCAATGAATCGAACCATGCGGCCATGCGTGCAGTGTATGCAAAATTGCTTAAGGATAAGGTTCCTTACTTGCATTATCTAAAGGGGGAAGAGTTGCTGGCGCTGGATGGAGAGGATACCATTGACGGGTCGCACCCCACAGACTTAGGCTTTTTGCATCAGGCGACCGCCTTCCAAAAAGTGTTGCGTACGATACTGAAGTAAGACTATGAACCCGAAGCTGACAGCCATCGACACAACCACCATGGAGTGGGAAACGCGTTACAACGAGACGTTAGGAAAGACCTTGTATCGCAAGAATCTGATCATTGATCCCGATACCGGAATGGAAGTGCGGCTGGTGAAATATCCGGCAGGGGTCACCAACAAACTGCACACGCATCCCTGTGCCCATGGCATGTATGTTTTGGAAGGAACGCTGGTGACCCATGACGGACAGTACGGCCCGGGAAGTTTTGTGTGGTTCCCTGAAGGTCAAGTAATGGAGCACGGCGCGACGGCTGATACCGATGTGGTGGTGCTGTTCATCACGAATAAGCCGTTTGAGATTCACTACAAGTAAGAGACTTCTACAATGACTTTCCGTCTGTTTATTTATGCAATGGCAACAGTGCTTGCAACGACTGCGCTCGCTCAAATTCCCGACATCTACAAACAGGGCCACTCTCATCAAGGAGACTCCTACGATGTTGGACCTCGACAAAAACCGTGGCCCATTGCGGGCATCGGCGAGGCGCACTTTCCCATTACAACGAAGAACCCGGAAGTGCAACGTTGGTTCGATCAAGGCAACGCACTGCTGCATTCGTTTTGGTATTACGAAGCAGAGCGTGCGTTCCGTTGGTGTTTGAAGTTGGAGCCGGAAAATGCGATGGCTTACTGGGGTCTGGCTCGGGCCAGTGAAGATTCCGAACGCGCTGCTGAATTTCTGCGTCAGGCTGTGAAACGCAAAGGGAAAGTTACGGAACGCGAACGCCTTTATATTGAAGCCTCGGCAACGGAACTGCCCGATCCGTTTCAAGACAAGCCGGATAGTGATACCGGCAGTAGTAACTATCGTAAGAAGCTTGAGACCCTTTGCATTAAATATCCAGAAGACATGGAGGCACGTGCGCTGCTGGCGCTGGCCAGTATGGGCAACAGCCGTTACGGTGCCGAATTGATGATCCGTGAAATTCTATCGAAGCAGCCGGACCACCCTGGGGCGCATCATTACCGCATTCACAACTGGGATTATCATGAACCGGAGCAGGCGCTGGCGAGTGCTGCGCGCTATGGTGAACTCGTTCCCGGCATTGGCCATGCGTTACACATGCCGGGCCATATTTTCAGCATCGTAGGTATGTGGAACGAAGCGGCAATCGCCATGGACGCAGCCACCCGTGCAGAGAAAAAGTATATGAAGGGCAGCCTTACGTTTCCGTTCAACAACTGGAATTATGCGCATAACCGGAACTACCTTTCCTACATTCAAGAGCAGTTGGGCATGCCCGATGCGGCGTTGGCCGGTGCGCGGCAATTGATTGATGTGCCTCTTGATCCGAAAGGTAATGAAGGCCCATTCAGTAGTCATAGCTTCGGCATTGCAGCAATGGCCCGGGGCCTTCTTAAGTTTGAACGGTGGGACGATTTGTTGAATCCGAAAACGATTCCGTGGCGTGATATCTATGCGGACAAAGTGAATAAATCGTACTTTGAGGCTCGGGCACATTTAGGCAAGGGCGATATGGACAAGGTGGAAAAAAGCTTAAAAGCCCATGCTGCCTTGAAGAAGGAATTAGACAAAAACAAGGATATGGAAAAGATTTTCGGCATCCAGGAAACAGAGTTGAAAGCAAGACTGGCACTGGTTCGGGGTGAAACCATTATCGGACTTGGTTTATTCGCTGATGCAGCGCAGCGGGAGTACGATATGCAGAAGCAGTATGCTGATCCGCCGCGATATCCGGAATCGCTTTACAACGGATTGGGGGAAGCGTATCTTGCCGCAAAGAGTCCAATGCTGGCGGCACAGGCGTTTGAAAAAGCATTGCAACTGACGCACGGTGACTTGTTCGCATTGTCAGGACTTGTTCGATCTTATGCTGCCGCTGGAGAAAAAACCAAGGCTCAGGACGCAATGGCACAACTGCTTTTTGTGACTGCCGATGCACAACCAGGGTTGCGCATTGTGGATGCAGCAAAAGCCACTGGGATTACCGCCACACCGCGCGACGCATCACCGGGCAAACAGCGGAACTATGCGCGCATGACCCTTGAAAAATACGGTCCAAGCCGATGGGAGCCCTACGCGGCTCCGGCGTTGAACGTTCGCGAGGTGAAAGGCAAGCAGGTATCGCTGGAAGAGTATCGCGGAAACAATGTGATGCTGGTTTTCTATCTTGGTGAGGAGTGCCCGCATTGCATGAG
>JANMWO010000277.1:0-4821 GCA_031394025.1 Acidobacteriota bacterium | reverse complement strand
GCAGTACTCCACGACGTGGACGAATCGCCCAAGGAAGAATTGGGGCACATGCTGGTGCTGTTCGAACATGGGCAACCGCGAAATCGGGAACAGATGCTGGACCGCTACGCGTCGCACATTCAAACGGTGATTGAACGTTGGACGCTGGAACAATCCACTGAACAGGACGTGACTTGGCTCAATTGGTTGCTGCGGTCAAACCTCATAACCAATCGGAAAGATGCGACTCCGACACTGGCCGCGTTGATTGAAAATTACCATCGCCTTGAGGCCACGCTTACACCACCGCGTGTAGTCGACGCGATGGCCGATGCTGGCCCAGGGCACGACACTGCGGTGTTCATCAGCGGTGACCCCAAGAGCTTCGGCCCGCTGGCACCAAGAGGCTTACTCAGCCGCATTCTGAATCAGCCGCCAATCAACAGCCAGGGAAGTGGTCGGCTGGAATTGGCTGATCGCATGGCCAGCCCGCAGAATCCGCTGACGGCACGGCTGATGGTGAATCGGATCTGGCAGCAGGTGTTCGGACGTGGCATCACGGCTACGGTAGATAACCTGGGGACGCTGGGCGATAAACCATCCCACCCGGAACTGTTGGATGCTTTGGCCACTGACTTCATCAGAAACGGATGGTCCATGAAGAAGCTTATCCGTAGCATGGTGATGTCGGAAACGTTTCGACAATCGGGGGGTGTTAGCGAAACAGATCCACAAAATTTCCTTCTGAGCCATTACCCTTTGCGACGCCTTACCGCCGAGTCGATTCGCGACAGCATGCTGCTTGCTTCGGGCCAATTGAACGAGGAACTATATGGACCAAGCGTTGACCCACATAGGGAAGAGGCCAAGGAATACCGCCGGTTGTTCACGGGCCCGCTGGATGGCAACGGTCGTCGATCCATTTACACCAAGATCACGCGCATGGAAGGGGCTAAGTTTCTGGAAACTTTTGATGCACCGACGCCGATGACCACACGGGGCACGCGCGATGTTACCAATGTTCCGGCACAGGCTCTGACGATGTTGAACGATCCATTTGTGATAGCCCAAGCCGATGCCTTGGCCCGACGTGTGTTGCTGGTTCCGCGGGATGCTCGCATTACGACATTGTTTCGTCTGGCATTGAGCCGTGTGCCTACCGCTGCGGAACAGGAACGGTTTACTGGCTTGCAGGCAGAGATGGCGGCGCTTACTGCTGTCAACAAAGATTCTGAAATTGTTTGGCAGCACTTGGCTCACACCATTTTGAATTCGAAGGAGTTTCTGTACTTCCAATGATCAATTGCCCTGGTTGCAATACAGCGGTTACGCGTCGACAGGCGTTGAAGCTGGCGTCCAATGGATTCGGCTATACAGCACTATCCGCGCTACTTGCTTCGGGGGCCACTCCACACTTCAAAGGTCGGGCCAAGAACGTAATTTTCCTGTTTATGCCGGGTGGCGTTTCGCATATGGAGAGCTTCGATCCTAAACCTAAGCTGACCGAAATGGATGGAAAACCGGCGAAGTTGGACAACTATGTGGCTGGTCCGAATCGACGCTGGCTTGGTCCACTGTGGAACTTTCAAAAGTACGGTCAAAGTGGAGCTCCGGTGAGTGATCTGTTTCCACACATCGCCCAATGTGTGGATGATCTAGCTATTATCCGATCCATGAAATCGGAATTCCCGCTGCATGCCCGTGGGAATATTTTCCTGCACACAGGGCGCAATATCGGAGGTTTTCCCAGCCTTGGTTCGTGGATCAATTATGGGTTGGGGAGCATCAACAAAAATCTGCCTGGTTACGTGTTATTGCGCGATGCTTCCATTCCTCCGGGTGGCATTGAAAACTATTCCAACGGCTTTCTTCCGGCATCGCACCAAGCCACAATGATTCGCGATGAAGGTGCACCGGTACAAAATATCAGCCCTGCCGATAAGGACTCGCGAGTGCAACGGGCCAAGCTGGATGCTCTCTCCCAGCAGGACAGAGCGTTCCTCAATCAGACCGGTGGCAACGATGCCGTTGAATCGTCAATTTCCAATTATGAAATGGCCTATCGTATGCAATCGTTAGTTCCTGATGTGCTGGACTTGGCCAAGGAAAGTGAAGCAACGAAGCGACTGTATGGCCTGGATTCTGAAGACAAGCCGAAGCGCCTTTATGGATTGCAATGTTTGCGTGCGCGCCGCCTGATTGAAGCTGGTGTGCGTTTTGTGGAAGTGACCTGTCCCAATTTGTTTGGCATGAACGGCACGTGGGATCAGCATTCCAATTTGAAAAAAGAACATGAACGTAATGCTTTTGTGACAGATCAAGCGGTGACGGCATTGGTGAAAGATCTAAAAGCACGAGGACTTTTTGAGGAGACGCTGCTTATTTGGGCCAGCGAATTTGGACGCACGCCAGATTCCGGTCCGAAGGGCGATGGTCGCGATCATCATCCAGACTGCTTCACCATTTGGATGGCCGGGGCAGGTGTGAAACGTGGTGTGACTTATGGCGAGACGGACGAACTTGGTAACAAGATCGCCAGGGACGCAGTGACCATTCACGATTTGCACGCCACCATTCTGCACCTATTGGGACTGGATCATGAAAAGTTGACGTATCGTACCGGAGGCCGCGAACAAAGGCTTACGGACGTGCATGGACAGGTGGTGAAGGCGATTCTTAGTTGAGATCCACGACGGCGTATTGGCGCATTTCAGTGATTGTAAATTCGGTGGAATCGCCATCTAAAAGCATGTCGGCCAACTTGGCTGCGGGAGCTCCGAAGACTTGAAGATTGCCGTTCTTGAATTTTCCACGTACCCGAAATCGAATCCCTTCCACTGCTCTTTGCCCATAATTCAGAATATGAAGACGTGCCGTTTTCCCGTCGGATTCCAGACGCGCAATCACATTTTCACTGCCGTAAACTCGCAAAGAACGTTTTTCATCGGTCAGTTTGTGACGTACTAAAACGGCGAAGTCACTGGGGTTGGCAGCCGAAGCTTTGGGGAATTCTTTGGTCCCGATTTGTACGGTCAGCTTCGTTGTCTCAGCATGCTGATCGGGACGGAACAGCAGATTGCGGCGCACCAGCAGATTCATCACTTCCGCCGTTTGCGCTGAGCCGTCGTCGATTAAAACCAGGTCCACGACAGGGGGAAGCGTCAGCGAAGGAAGGGCTTCAATAAACGCTTTCATCTTCTGGGCATCGGCGGCATCTGCAGTGGAAGCTTGGACCAACGCATCGGCCCGAAACACGAATGATTCCGCTACAGCCACAACAGAACTGCGACCAGATACAGTGTAGAAGTACTTACCAGTGGGGTCGCGAAGGATCTTTGCGCCATTGGAAATAATCCACGGGCTACGCGTGGCCGACGATTCATTGATGCGATTTTCCACCTTCGGTTCTTCCAACTTCTTACGACCTTCCAGCGCGCAATCTTTGACGCAGATAATAGGCAATGCAACGGCAAATAAAAGTGCAATCATGCAATGATCTCTTTGATAATCCTTCCACCAATGTCGGTGAGTTTCTTATAGCGACCGGCGTGCAAGTAGGTCAACCGATTCTGGTCAAGTCCCATTAACCGCAGCAGCGTTGCGTGCACATCGCGCAATGGAATTTCATCCCCGGCGGCACGAACTGAAAAATCGTCAGTCTCTCCAAAAGTGGAACCGGGCTTAATGCCGCCACCGGCCATCCACATCGCCAAACCATACTGGTTATGATCGCGACCCGGCTTATCGGTCACCAGGTTATTGTCAAACGGGGTACGACCCATTTCTGAAGCCCATACAACCAGCGTGCTATCCAAAAGTCCGCGCGCTTTCAAATCTTTCAACAAACCCGCAATGGGCTTGTCAATCTCCTGGCAATGCACCGGCAGCCGTTCCTTAATACTTCCATGATCGTCCCAACGGTCACCCCCTGCGCCGTGCAGCAGCTTCACGAATCGGACCCCGCGTTCCACCATGCGACGTGCCAGCAAGCACTGTGACCCGAACCCTTCAGTGACCGCATCATCCAATCCATATAGTTGCTTAGTGGCTTCTGATTCCTGGGCAAGGTCCACCAATTCCGGAGCCTTGGTCTGCATGCGGAAAGCCAGTTCATACGCCGCGATGCGGGCATCCAGTTCGCTGGTATTGGTGCGTTCTGCGGCGTGCCTGGTGTTGAACCAGTTCAGCAGATCCAGTTCCGAACGTTGGGCACTTTCAGTCATGCCGGGGCGAGGTGTAAGGTCAACAATAGGAGTGCTTCCATTGCGAAATAGCGTCCCCTGGTAAGCTGCAGGCAGGTAGCCGTTACCCCACACGCTGGCACCACCAATGGTTGCTCCGCGACGGTCACCCATGACAATGAACCCAGGCAGGTCGCGATTTTCCGATCCCAAGCCATACGTCATCCAGGCACCAATCGAAGCACTGCCTGGGAACTGGCTTCCGGTTAGCGTGTGATACACCGCCGGGCCATGATTATTGTTGTCCACTTTAATTCCGTGGATGAAGGCCAGGTCATCGGAACAAGTGGCCAAGTTCGGCAATAACGACGACATCCAACGGCCCGATTGACCATGCTGCGCAAACTTCCAATACGGGGGAATTACACGATTGGGGGCCGCTGAAAACGTGGCCAGTTCGCCAACGGTTCGCTCCGCTTTGGGCATCTGCTGACCGGCGTATTTCAGCAGCATGGGCTTATAATCGAACAAATCCATTTGGCTGACGCCACCTTCCATAAACAGAAATATACAGCTTTTAGCTTTGGCTGGAAGGTGCTGTTTGCGGGCGGCCAGTGGGTTGCCGTCTTCAGCGCATAGCAGATCGGCAAAGGCTAAGCTG
>JANMWO010000276.1:0-6410 GCA_031394025.1 Acidobacteriota bacterium | reverse complement strand
ACACTTTCGGTGAGGTAGGAAGGAAACAGGGATGAATGCTGCGTGCCGGGCCCGTAGACGATGACGTCGGCTTCAAGTAAAGCAGCAGCGGCTTCCGGGTTGAGGCGAGGTGAGCGCGAGCCTTGACGCAACACGTTCATCCAGCCGCCTGCGGGTTCGGCGTGCCCTTCGATACTCCCTAGAAACGTGTTTTGGTCCACCAGGAAGAGTTCGCGGATTTTGGCGGAGCTTTGGGAGGAAACAATGTCGCCTTCCTGCAGTAGGACCGTGCCATCTTCCTTGGCTGCTACCAGGAATAAGTTTTCGCCCTGGGTGATGTTCACCAGGCAATTTGCGGGCACTTCGTAGAGGGCGCAGAAGGCGCGCACGGTTGCATTGAAATCAAATTTTTCGCACACATAGCAACCAGCAAAGATCAGGTTGCCAAGGGCGCAATCGGTGAAATCGAAGGCCCGACCCAGCGTGAGTTGTTCACGATGATAGAGCAGGAAGGAGTGGAGGAATAAATTCAGGATGCGCCATTGACGGAAATCGAGTTGCCCGCATGCTTCAGCGATGGGTTGCGGCAGTGCGGATAGGTCACCGGTGCAGATTGCGTCCAGAATGTTCAGCGCATATTGAGGCGTGGCACCAATCTGCAGACGAATATCGGAAAGCGTTTTAAGGCTGCGTTGACAGCGCTCGGTGACAGGCATCAGGCGGCTGACGTTTTTGCGGACATCGGATGGCCCCAGCATTCCAGGAAAGAATCGGCGCAGGCGACCAGTGGAATGTCCATCGTCGTAGGCGTTGATGAGGATGCGCAAATCGATTTGCGGGTGCTGGCGCAGGACTTCGGTAATGGAGTGTGTCCCACTGCCGCCAGAGAAAAGGACAACTTTGATCTTGGTGCGCTTGGCCGGTGGGACGGCGCTCGCCTGTGCCGGGATGGACGCTGTTGGCGGGGCCTCCTTGATATCTACGCTCACTTGCGATTCTCCAATACCGTGGCCAGCATTTCGGCATCGTCAGCAGAATTGACACCAGTAGTTTCTTCTACGGTCATCACTTGTGGAGTGAGTACCTGAAGGCCGACAGCCGATGCCAGCGCAATCAGAGGCAGGAAATTTTGTTCTTTGGTGAGCGCACCGGCCAAGCTTGCATCGGCGCTATGGTCCTGCCACAACTTGCGCAGAACGGCGGTTTCAAATGCGAAAAAGCCTGCATCGGATTCGCCATCGGCGGGCATGGCGTCGCCTTCACGGGCTTGTAGGATGGCTTTCAGATGGCCCGTTGCGTCGCGCTCAAAGTGGATGTAGGGTTTGCTGCGCAACACGGTAGGACAAGTGACATCAGGCGAGAGTGGACCGGAATGCAGGCGCAGGGTCATGGAAACGTGGTCGGGCAGCAAGGCGGTTTGATCACCCCAGACGATTGCCACACGCGGCGTATCGACCACGGCCAGGCCGATGGCAACGGCATCGCCCATACCTTTTGGTTCAGGCTGAATGACCACCTGTCCGCGAGTGCCCCTTTGAATAAGAGCATCGCGTAAGGCTGCTTCGCCGATGGAAGAAGCTACTAAAATGATTTTTGCTTCGGCGGGGAACAGGTCAAGCAGCCAATCGAGAATGGGTCGTCCAGCGACCTGGTATAGAATCTTGGGCAGGTGGAAACCGAGTCGTGATCCGCGCCCGGCTGCTGGGATGATCACCGACCATTCGTGACCTTCCAGATGCGGTGCGGCGAAGCTGTCCCATTCACCTGTTTTGAGGGTGGTGTGGCCTTGGTGAATCCATTCCAGGTTTTGGCGGATGATCTGATCTTCCATATTTAGGCTGTACCTTGGAAAGCGTTCGTAAACAAGTTCGCAGGGTGGGTGCATTCCCGACAATGGGTGGCTTCAGGGGGCCTTGGAATGTTACTCTGCCTCAAGTGACTTATTCCACCAATCTGTTTGAAACTGTTGCCTGCCCGCTGTGTGGTGGATCGGACCAGGAAGTGATTAAGCCCGCCAAATACCCGGCCAACATCAGCGCCGAGGAATTGGAAAGAGCCTTCAGCGCATCGAGCGCCCATCAACTGCTGGACCAGGTAGTGCGATGCCGGGCTTGCGACATGTACTTTCTGAGCCCGCGCCCTAAGTCCGACCTGATCATTCGGGGCTATAGCGATGCCGTTGACCCTGTATTCGTCGCCCAGAATCCGCAGCGTGTGGAAGTTTTCACACGAAATTTGCGAAGCGCGTTGAAGTCCATCGGCTGGGACAGCGGGGCAGGGAAATCGTTTCTTGATGTAGGCTGTGCCGGTGGTGCCAGCCTGGTTGCTGCCCGAACTCTGGGCTTCGATGTCACAGGCATTGAACCCAGCCGCTGGATGGCTGAATTCGGTCGTAAAACTTATGGAGTGGACATTCGTCAAGGAACGCTGGAGGCCGATACCTTCGCCCCCCAGAGTTTCGATCTGATCAGTCTGTGGGATGTTCTGGAGCACATCCCCGACCCCAATGAACTGTTGCGAACTGTTCTTGGCTTGCTGAAACCCGGTGGCGTTTTTATTGTCACTTATCCTGACATTGGCAGCTTGGCGCAAAAAATCCTGCGGGACCGCTGGCCGTTCTGGCTGAGCGTGCATTTGAACTACTACACCCCCAAGACCATGCGGGTGCAACTGGAGAAGTCCGGATTCCAGATTTTGGAGTTTCGTTCCTACTGGATGACTTTGCCCCTGCACTACACCTTGGAGCGAGCTGCGGCTTACATTCCGCCGATGGGTGCCGTCGCCAAGTTGGTGCGTGGAGTTGGTCTGGGTAATCTTTCGTTCACTTACAACATGGGGCAGACTTTGGTGATCACCCGCGCTCGTACCAGTTGAGTTCCGTTCGTAAATTACGTAAGCGTGACGATCCGCCATGTCGCTACGGAAGTACATGTTGCCTTCAAAGAATGCCACCTGATGGTAGCCTTTGGAAATCAGCAGCGGTTCGCGCTTTTGCCGGTCTTCATCGCTGATGAACCAACCCGCTTTACCCAACCCGATAACCAGGAAGCGAGGCTTGGCTGTATCCAGCAAGGGCTCAAATTTCATCATCGGATTCAGGCTGGAAGGCCAGTTGTATCCACCACCGTTCGGCGCGTTGTAGTTGATAAAAATGTTGTGATCGAAATAGCGTTCCACGGCTACGGCAATATAGCCGCCGCCGATGGAATCCCGACCAGCTTGCCCGTGGGACTTCAGGAAGTCTGCAACCAGCCCGCTGGCGCAGTATTTTTGGTTCCAGTCATACCAGGCGGTTTGCGCTGACCAACCGATTTGAACCGTGAGGAAGAAGAAACTGACCACCGTGAAGCAGCGTTCGAACCTGTCTTTACGCAGGGCGTTGATGGGCTTTTCCGCAAAAGAAGCGGTGACCGAATACACCCACAGCAGGAAGGGAAATCCCAGGTGCCAGTAGTTGAAGTATTTGCCGCCAGAAAAGGCACACAGCCCCAGTAGGCCGGGGAAGAAAACGAACATCAAGTTGGTGCGCCACAAACGGTACCCCGTGGCCGCTAGCAGCAGCATGGTGGCCAGCCCGGTGCCCGCCAAACTCTGCACCAGATAAAAATATCCACGCTCCACGCGCAGCCATTCGAACTTAAAAGGCATAGTGATGAAGTCCAGGTCGGGAGGCGGAAGGATGATCCACAGAGTAAACAGTCCGCCGATGCCTAATAGAGCATTTGCGACCAGAATCTTTCGCCTTGCCGCAGTTTCAAGTAACGACCATCGGCGCAGAATCGGCAACATTGTACCTGCATGAATCGCCAAGCTGACAATGGCCGCATGGATGCTGGAAAAGAGCAGCAGGAAGATGAAGGTGCACCAGATATATTGCTTTTCGACGACCCTTGTACGAAGGTGCAGCAGGACCACCAACATCGCCGGGACCAGGACATAGCTGCGCGCGACCACCGCATATTGAAAGGCGATGTAATAAGAAAATGGCACCATCAGAACCATGTAGGTGGGCAAGTTTCGCAGGCGCAGGAATAGGAATACGGCGAAGGAACTGAAGGCGGCACCCAAGTACGACAAAAAGGCCACCGGGGCACCCATTTTGGCGAACGGCATGATGAGGATGTGCCACAACGGAGGCGTTCCTTCATAGCGAATCCGTTCAAAAATCAGTTGGAAAAGGCTGACATCGCGGCTCAACAGCCAAGCTTGCGATTCATCGGCCCACGGTTCGTGGCGGGAAGCGGTAAAGAAAACAAACAGGAAATGGGTCAGCCATACTAGCAGTCGTAAGGTGTTTTGCTCAGGAAATAGCACCCAGACCCCAGTGGTTGGCACACTCTGAAAGTTTCGAGTTTCGCTAAGCGAGGCTTCCATAAGTAACAATCGGCAGTCTTAGGAAGGGTCTTTAGTAGTGGGAGCGTCATGCCCGCTTCATACGTTTCCGAATCCAGTAGACGATAACTTGGCAAAAGGGCTGAAGATCACCCGTGGTGGATTCACCGCTCCATTTCTTTAGCCATTTTTCCAACGTGTTTAAGCTCAGACCCCCATCCTTGCGGAAAGCCTGGAGGAAAGCATCGAGAGTCGCCTTGCGGTTATTCACTAAGTTGGAAAAATTGAGGTTCAATACTTGATTCAATTCGTTGTCGAACACCGAATCACGTGAAAAAATACGACCGTCACCGCTAAAATGGACGAAGACTTCCACCGGGTGTTCTGCGTCTGCCGGATTCCATGTTAGATGGCGATTCCCTTGCCGAGTGTCACAGTGCTGGGATTTCCTGGGTTGTCCCTCGTTCCCCCTACAAGCTGCCAGCAGATTTGTATAATCCAGTTGTTCAGTTGGTGCCATGCTTTGGGATCGGGCGTGTGCAATTTTCATTTGCTGCCCATCCGCCCTGATTCGCGAAAGACAAAAGCAGCAAAGCCCACGTTGTTCCGTAACAAGCGCACTACGCAAGGTATCTTTGTCTTGATAGTTATTGTAAGTGGCGTTTCCCGATAGCCGATGTAGTGTTAAGCTGCTTGGCTCGGGACCCTTATGAATTGTCCTCATCTTTCGGGTTCCAGAACAGCCATGAGCGCCCGCGCCCGAGTGATTTCTGGATCGTCAGGACCGATTTCAGCGTCCAGTTTGGGCAGCACCTGGCGAGCCTCGACAAATTTTTCATCGTCGATCATTCGGAACAACTTAGTTAGCAAATTACGTATGGAATCGTTACGCGATGGAGCATCCATTACTTCTTCCAAAACTCTATTGGAATCGATGCCGAATGATCGCACCGGTGTGGTTACACCACTATCGCTAAGCAACCTGATCTCCTCTGGTTTTACCTCACCAATGACTTGCGGCGAATGGGTGGTACAGGCGAATTGGATGTTGGGAAAGGTAGCCTTCAAATCCGACGCAACTCGTCGTTGCCATTTTGGGTGTAAGTGGACATCTAATTCGTCAATCAACACCAGCCCCGGCGCTTGGGCTAAGACCGCTGGCAGCGTTCCATTTAACGGCCCCAATTCATCGGGAGGGAGAAGAAAGGCATTCTGGGTGACCGCTTTGATTGCAAGATCGGCAACTAACGCCAGCATCATTCTTTGCCCTGCACTTAGGTTGTCAAATGGCTGAGACTGGCCATCGACGGAGATAACAATCTGATCGCGATCCGTATCGAACCAGATTTCGTCCGCACCCGGGACACATCGTAAAACAGCGTGACGTACTACCTCAAAACCCGGTCTGGAACGACCACCGCGATTACCGCGCTCAGTGGTCTCCCGGCTGAACCATTTCTGAAGATCGACAGTTCGGATACGCTCGTTAAAACAATCATAAAAAGCAGCCCAACGGCGAGCTGGACCCTTTCCTTGCGCTTTGGGAACCCGTTCACTAGAAGGAAGCCAAGCTCGTCCTGCACCATAGTAAGCGAGTACGGGGAACAAAACGTCTTCATTGCTTTGATCGCGACCGTAAATGTCTTTAATGAAAGCAAGTGCTTCTTTCGCGCCTATGTTACTGGTGCGTTTGCCTGTCGGATGAATTTGTCGGGTCCAAGAAACGTTTTCGTGTCCGCCAATTTGACCTGTAGCTTGCACTTTTACGGGTCGAAATTCGCGAAACTGAATTCGATCTCCTCTTAATTCAGGTTCAATTCGAATCTCGGATGGAGTGATGTTCCTCCGACTGCTAACAAGGCTGGAATCAGGCGGTTCTTCAAGCCAGACACTCGCTGCGACGGCCAAGGCGTCCAACACAGTCGTCTTGCCGGCCAACGAACAGAGTAAATTGCGGATGCAACTCAAAACTCTGGTGAGCATACTTTTTAAAATTCTCAATGACCAAGCGGTCGATTCGCACTACGAGTCAACTCCCTTATAGGAAGCTGCAAAACCATTTCCCGCCATATCATTGGACAACATTAGGTTAGTGTATC
>JANMWO010000251.1:0-10440 GCA_031394025.1 Acidobacteriota bacterium | reverse complement strand
AGCTTCTGCACGATCTCCGTTGGACGTGCAGACGGCCACAATATCGGGCTTCTCCGCGTCCAACATTTTGCGATAGTCCATATAAGCGTGGGCTTTCGTCAGTGCAGGATTCTTCAGGATTTTCTTCAACTCAACTGCATCGGATTCGCAATACGCCACCACTTCAATTTCCGGAAGCTGCGGCAAAGGTTTTAATACTTCGCCTACATGTCCCAACGTACCCAATAAAACAAGGCGCACTTTCTTGGGAAGTTTAACTACTTGCGGAGGCGTGGCGGCCCATAGGCTGCTTGCCAGCAATCCCAAAGAAATGTCACGTGATATGTCGCGTCGTGTCCAGTTTGCCATGAGCTTGATTGTAACTAACCGAAGCAGCGAAATCCCGGTGGCGCGCCGCTAGTCAATAACGATATGATCCTTCAGATCGTTACCAATGCCAAATAAACCGTCCCGCGTCCGCTTCCAAGTACTGCTGTTCACTGTTCTGCTGGCTGGTGTCACCTACCTGGATAGAGTTGCCATCGCCATTACATCGAAAGACATCACTCGAGACTTGGGTTTAACCACGGTGGAAATGGGCTGGGTCTTCAGCGCTTTCACAATCGCTTACGGCATTTTTGAAATCCCCACGGGCTATTGGGGAGACCGTATTGGTTCGCGACAAGTGCTGACAAGAATCGTCGCCTGGTGGTCCGCGTTCACCATGGCCACATCACTTGCATTCAATTTACCGTCCCTATTGGCGGTGCGATTTCTGTTCGGAATTGGAGAAGCTGGGGCATGGCCTAACGCTGCCCGAACGTTCAGCCGCTGGTTTCCTGCTGGTGAGCGCGGCACTGCCCAAGGTATCTTTTTCATGGGTGCGCACCTTGCTGGCGGACTCACGCCGATGCTGGTCACGGCGATGTTGGGTGTGATGACCTGGCATTGGATATTTGTGATCTTCGGGCTGGTCGGTTTTGTCTGGGCTGGCTCCTGGTATTACTGGTTTCGAGATGACCCCAGTGAACACGCATCCGTGAACGCCGAAGAGTTGCACTTGATTCAAGGCGGTCGCCGTGTGGAAGCGCCGCACGCCATGGTCCTCTCTGAATTCGCTGATGTCCTAAAACATAAAAACATTATTTTGCTGTGCCTGATGTATTTCACCCAGACTTATGGATTCTATTTCTACATCACCTGGCTACCAACTTATCTGGAGAAGGTCCGTGGCTTTTCAGGAATGAAAGGTGGCTTCCTGGCGGGCATGCCGTTGTTGCTCAGCGTTGTGGCTGACTTGCTGGGCGGCCTTTCTACGGATGCCGCTGTGCGGAAATTTGGTAGGCGTTGGGGACGGGCGCTGATCGGTGTCGGCTCCTTTCTTTCCGCAGCCGTGGCCTTGGCCCTGGGCACTGCGGCTAGTGATCCTATAACAGCGGCTATCCTGATTTCGATTGCTGCCGCTTCTGCTAATTTCCCATTGGGCGCCGCCTGGAGTGCCTGCATCGATATTGGCGGGAACCGCGCTGGGGTGGTCAGCGCGTATATGAATACAGCCGGGCAAATTGGTGGCGCACTCAGTCCGGTGATTTTGGCTTACATGCTGAAGAATTTCGACAGTTGGAACGCGCCGCTCTATTTCACAGCCATCCTCTATGTTTTTGGCGCACTCATGTGGTTCGGTATCAACGCCGAACGACCTATTTTCGAAAGACACCCGGATTAATTTCAGAAGAACCTATAATAGATAGAAATGAACACCTCCGAACGATCCGGGCAAATTCAGACTTTGAAAGACGAGTTCTTGTCCTCTTCAGAAATTGCTGGAAAGCTTTTTTCTGAACAGTCTGAAGAAACACTGATGCGCCGCCCAACAACAGGGAAGTGGTCTGCTGCCGAATGTCTGGCTCATTTAACTGTTACATCGAATAAGTTTTTACCGGACTTTGCAACAGCAAGAGAGAAAGCTGTTCGGGAAAGCATTCACTCGGATGCACCTTATAAAATGGATATTGTCGGCAAATTCTTTGTGCGCCTGACAGAACCGCCAGCCCGATTCAAAGTTCCCGCTCCCGCACCGTTCCTTCCTGGCAAGCCAACTAGTGCGAAAGAAACACTTGCCGAATTTCTCCAATCCCAGCAAGCACTTCTGCAAGCATTGGATGCAGCAGCGCCCATCTCTATGGTCAGTGTAAAGGTATGCTCACCGGCAACCAATGTGATCAAGTACAACCTTTATTCCGCGTTCTGCATTCTTGCGGCGCACCAACGACGGCATTTGGTTCAGGCTCAAAAAGCGGTTCCAGCCCGTCAATAATCTAACGCTCCCTTTTTAAGAAGGAAATAAAATATGGCAAAAAAACAATCCGACATCGGCCTGGTTGGTCTGGCCGTTATGGGCCAAAATCTGGCCTTAAACATTGCTGATCACGGCTTCCAGATTTCCGTTTTCAATCGCACCACAGCAACTACCGACAAGTTTGTTGCAGACAATGCCGGGACGCCCGGCGGCTTGGTTGGAGCAGATACGATGGAAGCGTTTGTTCAATCATTGAGCAAGCCCCGCAAGATTGTTCTTCTCGTGAAGGCTGGTGTGCCAACAGACGCCGTGATCGACGGTCTGGTGCCGCTTTTAGAGCAAGGCGATATCATTATCGACGGTGGCAATTCGTTGTGGACCGATACCATTCGTCGTGAAAAAGATTTGGGGGCTAAAGGGCTGCGCTTCATCGGCTCTGGTGTTTCCGGTGGTGAAGAAGGTGCCCGCTTCGGCCCTTCGCTTATGCCCGGTGGCGACCGCGATGCCTACAAGGAACTGGAACCCATTTGGAATGCGATCGCTGCAAAAGTAGACGCCAAGGGTCGGCCAATGATGGGCGGAAAGCCTGGAAAGCCTGTAAAAGGCGGCACTCCCTGCGCTGAATACATTGGTGCCAACGGCGCTGGCCACTACGTGAAAATGGTTCACAACGGCATTGAGTATGGCGACATGCAGATGATTTGTGAAGCCTATTCCCTGATGACCGGTCTGCTTGGCATGACTGCCGAAGAGTGTGGCGATGTGTTTAAGAAGTGGAACAAAGGCGTTCTGGATTCGTTTCTCATCGAAATCACTGCTGACATTTTGCATCAGAAAGATCCCATGACCGGTAAGCCATTTGTTGAAATTGTTCTGGACACCGCTGGCCAAAAAGGTACCGGAAAGTGGACCAGCGTCAATGCGCTGGACATGGGCATCCCCGCCCCTACCGTAGCCGAAGCAGTGTTTGCCCGCTGCCTTAGCGCTGTGAAAGAGGAACGCGTGGCTGCGTCGAAACAATTGAAAGGACCAGTGAAAAATGTCAAAGCCAGCCGGTCCAGCTTAGTGCGAGCCATTCATGACGCACTGTATTGCTCCAAGATTTGCAGCTATGCACAAGGCTTTCAACTGATGCGCGAGGCTCAGAAGGAATATGGATGGTCGCTCAACTTTGGTGAAATCGCAAAGATCTGGCGAGGTGGTTGTATCATCCGCGCTCGCTTCCTGCAAAAAATTACTGAAGCCTATGAGCGCGATCCAGGTTTAGCCAATTTGCTGCTTGATCCGTTTTTCCAAAGTGAGATTGAACGCTGTCAGACCAACTGGCGGAAGGTCATTGCACGTGCTGCGGAAAATGGAGTGCCCGTGCCGACGTTCTATTCCGCTTTGTCCTACTACGATGGCTATCGCTCGGAAAGTCTGCCAGCCAACTTGCTTCAAGCCCAACGGGATTATTTTGGTGCCCATACTTACGAACGTGTGGACCAGCCTCGCGGCAAGTTTTTCCACCTGGATTGGCCCAAGAAAGACCGTCCTCAGATCGCAATTTAGGTCGCTAAATGTCGCTTTTTGCGCTCAAAAGTGGTCCAAAATGCACATTTTGACCACTTTTTTGGCGACATAAATGCGCGTTTAAAAGGATATTTATGTCAAGACAAATCCGCTGGGGCATACTCAGCTCAGCCGCTATCGGACTGAAAAAAGTCATCCCAGGGATGCAGCTTAGCGAGCTCTGCGACATCGCCGCCATCGCATCAAGAGACCTTGGTCGGGCGCAAGCAGCAGCCAAGCAACTGGGCATCCGCAAGGCTTATGGAAGTTATGATGAACTACTAGCCGACCCGGATATTGATGCCATTTACAATCCATTACCCAATGATTTGCATGTTTCTTGGTCCATCAAGGCTGCGAATGCGGGTAAGCATGTACTCTGCGAAAAGCCGATTGCGCTTTCTGCTGACGAAGCAAAACAACTGATTGCTGCACGAGACCGGACTGGTGTGAAGATGTGCGAAGCCTTCATGGTTCGCACCCATCCGCAATGGATGTTGGCACGCGAAATCGTACAAAGCGGTCAGTTAGGTCGCATTACATCCATCGCCTCGTTTTTCAGCTACTTCAATCGCGATCCGAATAACATCCGTAACAGCACGGCACAAGGCGGCGGTGCACTGATGGACATTGGCTGCTATCCCATCACGCAAACGCGCTATTTGTTGGGTGAAGAGCCCACGCAAGTAATCGCCATGCTGGATCGCGATCCCGATTTCGGAACCGACCGTTGCAGTTCCGCCATGATGCAGTTTCCTTCAGCGCAAGCCACGTTTACCTGCGGAACGCAAGTTGTCCCCTATCAACGGATGATTGTGTTTGGCACTACGTCCCGGTTGGAAATCCAAATTCCATTCAACGCCCCTCCAGGCCACGCTTGCAAGCTGTTTGTAGATAGCGGCAAGGAACTCGCTGGTGCTGCTGCCGTCACAACAGAAGCTGCGCCGTGCGATCAATACACATTACAAGGGGATCATTTCAGTCGTGCAATTTTGGACGGAACTGAAGTGGCCGTCCCCTTAGAAGATGCGCTGAATAACATGGCCGTTATCGACGCACTTTTCCGATCAGCAAAAAGCGGTCATTGGGAAAGTCCAACTATTTAATTCATGGTCGAACTTCTTTCCAAACTGGCCCACAAAATCCTGCAACATGGCGGGGATATTTTCTCGCTGGATTTCTTGTACGGCTGGGTTAGCAGTCTGTTCATCCCTGGAAACCTGCTCAGCATATTTTCCATTGTGCTGATTGACCTGCTATTAGCCGGGGACAACGCTGTTGTCATTGCTCTGGCAGTGCAATCGCTCAATGCCAAACAACGGCGAATCGGCATCATGCTAGGCGCAGCATTCGCAGTGGTTCTCCGTATTATTCTGACGCTTTTTGCATCCAAATTGTTGGGTGCGTCTTATATCAAATTGGTGGGCGGGATTCTCATCATTTGGATCGCAATGAAATTACTGACCGATGCTGCCGATGATAACAGTGGTCAAAAGAAGGCAGGCGGCGTTTGGCAGGCAATGTGGATGATTGTGGTGGCCGATGTGACCATGTCCATGGACAATATTCTTGCAGTGGCTGCTGCGGCTAAAGGCAGAACCGGCCTGTTGGTTTTCGGACTTACTCTGAGCATTCCATTCGTGGTCTTTGCCAGCAATGTATTGTCAGGATGGATGGATCGTCACAAATGGATCATCTGGGCCGGTGCTGCGTTATTGGGGAAAGTCGGTGGAGAAATGATCGCCACTGATCATGCCATAACGAGTAGAACGAATGCTCCAGAATGGACACTTTATGTAGCGGAAGCGATAGGGGTTGCCGCAGTGCTGCTGTTTGGGTCTTTGTTCCGACCGAAAGCAAAGAAGAGGAAGAAGCGCAAGCCAAGCAATACTGAATTACTACCGGGTTGAGTGTTACAAACTCATGCAGGAGGCAGTTTGACATTCGTGGCTGACGAATTGCAGGCTACGCATTCAAGAACCTGAATGGCAAGGCTGCGGCTAACAGTCGGGAAGCCGCTTAAAAATACCTCAAGAGTGTCGCCCCCTTCAATGTAGTCAAAAAGAGTCTGAACCGGAACACGAGTACCTCGAAAAACAGGTACTCCGTGCATGATCTCTGGATCGCGGATAATTGCTTCGGTCATTTGTTCTATTGTTGCGCAAATTCACTCGATCCTGAAATATGCTTCTATAGGAGAAACTCCAATGCCACCCACTACTGCCAATGGCAAGATCTGCTACATCGAAATCCCTGCCACGAACATTCAGCAATCTGCTGATTTCTATCACAAAGTCTTTCATTGGGAGATTCGGAAACGTGGCGATGGGGCCACTGCGTTTAACGACTCAGTTGGCGAAGTCAGCGGAGCTTGGGTGCTGGGCCGACCACCATCCCCTGTGCCCGGCCCGTTGATCTACATCATGGTGGATTCTGTAACCACAACATTGGAACGAGTCGCAGCGTACGGGGGTAAAATCGTCCAGCCTGTAGGTGGAGACTCAGGTGAAATCACTGCACGATTTTGCGACCCCGCAGGCAACGTATTGGGCCTTTACCAGGAACCGTCGAAGTAATTCGCTAGCCTCGTAAAATCTCCGCCAGGCGCTTGGCAACCACTCGATGCTGTTCGCCCGTCATCATCCAAACGGAAACCACCATCCGCCCTGGACCCTCTGGTAAAACATGAATCGGTGGGTCGTTCTTTTGCAGCTTCTCGACAATCTGGTGTGTCGTCAACCCGACCAAGCTTTCCTCCCACTCCATCAAAAAGTGCGGCAATTCGTTAGCAATCACCGGAACATATTTGGACGTTTTGACACCCTTCACCGCACCCACCGCGTGGATCATTTCGGCTACGCGTTTATCGAGCAAGCGAGCTTCTGCCGCATGATCAAATTTTAGAAAACGCTCCAATGCGGCTACCATCCCCACAATTTCTTCTTTGGCAACTTTCATCCCGCGCCCAATACCGCCGTTGGGACTCATCGCCGGAAAGCTGGCATCAATTAAATCTTTACGACCCAACAAAAGCCCCGCCGATTGCGGACCCAGCATTGCCTTACCACCAGAAAATGCTACCAGGTCAAAGCCTTCTTTCACTATTTCCCATAGCCGCTCTTTTGGCGGGACATCGGCAGCAGCATCGTTGAACGTGGGAATGTTATTTTTCTTCGCAATCCGCAACCACTCTGCACGTTTGATTTTTCCATCGGGCTCATGCTTATTCAGGAAAAACATCATTACCGTCTTCGGCCCAATTGCTGATTCCAGTTCTGCTGCGGTTTCCACTTCAATCACTTTGGCACCAGTAAGAGTGATCTGATGTTCATAGCCGCTGTGGTGCGCCTTCTGTTGAATCACCTCATGGGCCATGCCGGAAATATCGGGTAGCTGTTGTAACTTTTTCTGATCGCCACGGCATAGGCAAGCCACCGTCGCTACGGTAATGGCCGATGCTGCACCACCAGTAACCATGGCCCCGGGAATTCCTAATAGCTCTGCAATGTGTGCGCCTGCTTTGCGCTGCAAGTCAGGGATAAAGATAAATGTGCGAGCTGCTTCATCCATTGCCTGCAAAACTTCCGCAGGCATTAACGAACCACCCAGCACCGTCACGGTACCCATGCCGTTGATCACCGGTTTGACACCGAGTTTGGAATACACTTTCATCTCCTTCGGTAGGGGCTTCGCTGCTGCAACGGCCATGGGAGAAGCTGCCGCCACTTTCAATAGAGTTCTTCGTGTTTGAGACATGACCACTATGATATGCTCACGCCAATGCATTTGGATCGAAGGACCGCACTTCTAAAATTGGCAGCGTTGTGGAGTACCCCCACGTGGCTGCATTCTCAGCAAGCGAAAGTTGCCGCTCCCGACCCGCATCTTTTAGATTGCGCCAATGTTTTTGACTTTGCCCCATTTGCCAAAGCGAAGCTTGATCCTATTGCTTGGGATTACCTGGAAGGTGGCAGCGAAGACGAAGTTTCACTCAAAGACAACCGCACTGGTTTCAATCGCATCATCATTCGGCCCAAGGCATTGGTTGACGTTCATACAATTGATACATCACTAGAACTTTTCGGAAAAAAGCTGGACTTCCCCATTCTGCTGGATCCCGCTGGTGGCAAGAATTGTTTCCATGCCGATGGGGAAAACATCGTCACCCGCGCTGCTGGCAAGGCCTCAGCACTGCACATCACTAACGGCGGTATTGAAAAGTCTTTGGAAAAAGGGGAGGCGGCCAAGGTCTGGTGGCACCTGACCACGGGAGGCGATCTGCGCAATGCCCAAAGCATGCGGACCTTCGCGAAACGTATGGAATCCATGGGCTGCGCTGGTATTTGCTTCACCACAGACATTATGTACGTCAGTCATCGGGAACGAAATATTCATAACAAGTTTGAACGCAACTGGTGCGAATCAGGAGTTCCTCCGCGTGACCGCAATGGCAAGTTGCCTCCACCAAAGAATCCGGAAAGTGCTGGCGAATCTCCATCGCGGCCATTCCCGACTCCCACATGGAACAGCTTGCGTGAACTCCGTCAAATTACTACGCTGCCTATTATTTTGAAAGGTATTCTTATTGAAGAAGACGCTGGCCGCGCGGTGGAATACGGTGCATCAGCAGTGATCGTGTCGAATCATGGGGCTCGACAATTGGATCATGTAGGTGGCACGATCGAGGCTCTGCCGGAGGTAGTGCGTGGAGCACAAGGGAAAATTCCTGTGCTGATAGACGGAGGTATCCGGCGTGGTACGGACATTCTGAAAGCCCTGGCTCTGGGTGCAAAAGCTGTCTGCATTGCCCGGCCCTATCTGTATGGCTTGGCCGCTTTCGGCCAGCCTGGTGTGGAACGAGTCATCGAATTATTGCGCACTGAGTTCGCCCTGGACATGGGCTTGGCTGGCACACCGGATCTGAAATCGATCACCAGAGATTTAGTAAGAATTCGCGGAGAGGCAAAATAACAAATGAAACGCCGTACTTTCCTTGCTGGATTTTCGTTGGCGGCACAATGCGCCTTTTCTTCCATTCCTGAGAGAAAAGCAAAAGTAATCAAGCTTTTCAAATCACCCGACGGACATCCCAACGGGCTTGAATCAACCAACGAAGGATTGTGGATTGGTGAGCAGACAACGGATCGTGCGCACCTTGTCACTTGGTCCGGCAAGCTGATTCGCTCTGTTGACACGGAATGTGCCAATACCAGTGGCATTGCTGTTGGCGGGGGATTCTTATGGATGGCATCGAATGGAAAGGCAATTGGTCGTCCAGCGAGGGCAACCGATTCCCCCACTGGCCAAGTAATTCAAGCTGATCTTAAAACTGGTGCAACGATCAAACGCCATGTAGTTCCAGGTGGCGGGGGGGTGCATGGGCTTGAGTTTGCTGAAGGCAAGTTGTGGATTACATCCTTATCGCTTAAGAAATTGACACTGGTGGATACAACCGATTTCAAAATCATTCGCCAGATTCCAGTGATGCTGGATCGAGCCCATGGGCTGGCATTTGTTCGTGAAAAGGGAAAGGCTAGAATCTGGTGCATGCACTCTACAGAAATGGAGATCCACAAGCTGGACGCTGAAACTGGTGAACTTCTGGAAAAAATCATCCTCAGCAAATCGGACCCCGATCCCCACGGCATGTGCATGCATCGTGGCCATTTGTACTACTGCGACGCGGGCATTGCACCGGGAGGCGTGGCCAGTAACAGCCCGTCTGCCGGATACATCGCCAAGATTGTTTGAAACGTGTTTTTAGCTATCGCGAAACGCTAAACTGAGATAGTGGAAGACGAGTCTCTTAGTAAAGCCTATGACAGCCGTTTAATGCGGCGATTGCTGGGTTATTTATCACCCTACAAACTTTCCGTAACAATTTCATTGCTACTTTTGACGGGCCATTCCTTGTCCGCAGTGGCTGGTCCGTGGCTTACAAAACTTGCCATTGACCGTTACCTGGTGAAGGCCCCGAACACCACCTGGGCTCCGCTGGAAAAATGGCTTTCTGCATCCCCAAATGAAGGGCTGCTGCAAATCACAATGCTATATCTTTGTGCGTTGGTGATCACATTTCTGTGCGAATTTGGGCAAGCGTTGATCATGCAGTCCACTGGTCAGAATGCGATGTTCGATTTGCGCAAAGAAGTGATGGGACATTTGCAGAAGCTGGATTTACGCTACTACGATACGCATCCCATTGGTCGTATGTTGACTCGCGTCACTTCAGATATTGACGTGCTCAATGAACTTTTCTCATCGGGGCTGGTTACATTGTTAGGCGATCTGTTGATGCTGGTGCTGGTTGCCTTGGCCATGTTTCAGTTGAACGGTGTGATGACGATTTTGTTGCTGGCGGTGGCGCCTCTGATGATTTACGCTACAGCGCGTTTTCGTGCTGCGGTGACCGGCAGTTATCGGCGCATACGCACGGCTGTTGCGCGGATGAATGCCTACCTTTCCGAACATATTCAGGGCATCGGCGTGGTGCAGTTGTTTCAGCGCGAGCAACGGAGCAAGGACGAATTTCAACAGATCAATCATCAGCATATGGAAGCGTTCAAGGATTCTATTCACGCGTATGGCTGGTTCTATCCGATGGTGGAATT
>JANMWO010000163.1:0-6269 GCA_031394025.1 Acidobacteriota bacterium | reverse complement strand
GATGAAATTGTGCACATGAGGAATAATCACTTGGATCTGCAAAACGGTTCCCGAGTGCCTGATGGCAGAATAAATCCGGAAATGCAGATTCTGGACGAGGAAAAAACCACCCTGATGGAGGCGGTGCTGAGTGATATTTCCCTTCGCGACCGGGAAATTTTGATTCGATTTTATCTGTATGAAGAGTCGCAAGAGCAGATTTGTGAAGAAATGGAGCTATCGGAGACCCAATTTAGGTTACTGAAGTCCAGAGCGAAGGCTCGTTTTGGTAATTTAGGGCGCAAAAAGGTGGGTAGGAATAATCTGGAAAACAAAAGTATGAGATCTTCTGCCTCCTCCTCCGACTAATAGTAAGAGGGGCCCAATTAAGAGGCCACCCTTGCAACAAAGTAGTACGGTTCGTGAGACCGGTTTGGGAAATATTAGCAATGGAGCAACGTACAATGGTCCTAGTGATGAACGATCACTTATCAGAGCAACAAATTGAGCAGTATGCCATGGGCAAACTTGCAGTTCAGGATTGTGGACTGGTGGAAGAGCACCTTCTTGTCTGCGAATCCTGTCAGGATGCCTTACAAAAAACAGATACTTTCATTACCCATATTCGAGCGGTAGGCACGCAAATTGAGCAAGAGCCATCGAATCGGGGTCTTTGGAACAGAACGCCAGGGTTTCTAGGGCTGGTGGCAAGGCCCTTACCCGCTTTTGCAGCGTCGATATGCGCAATTGGTTTGATTGCGATAGCAGTTGTTCCGCGGGCGACATCGCCTGAATCGGAACCGCAGCAACTTTCTTTGACATCGCACAGGGGTGGCGATATTGGTCAACCGCAAGCCCAGGCGAACAGGGCACTGGTGCTATCGCTGGATGCAGAAGGGCTTCCTGATTCGCCGACCTATCGGTTGACGATTGTTGGGGAAACGGGGTTGGAGAGGTTGAGTAGTGTGGCCTCAGCAAGGAATGGCCGACTTACTTTGAATGTCCCTTCCGGTCTGCCGGATGGGACGTATTTCGTGCGGGTTTATGGAGTGGCGAAGGATTTGCAGCGCGAGTTTGCGATTGTTGTGAAGTAGGCGTGGTTAAAAGATCGCAAGTTAGCGGTCTTTTGCGGGAACGTCAGGACGCGCCGTTCAAAGCACAATCCCAAATACAAACGAACTTGAATGTGGAGCAGGCGGTTCCGTATTCCTGAAGCATCACCAACCTTTGTTGGGATAACCTGTGGCCAAAAACCCGATCCAAGGCCTAAAGTGTTGTTATCAGCGTCCATCGGCGTCCATCGGCGGCAATTACTCTGGGCCGCTGATGGACGCCGATGAACGCTGATAACACAATTGCGGGAAAACAAAGTGGCATTAGGCGGGTTTCGCTTGCTGCGGATCACCGCAACTAAGTAGGGCAACCCCCAAGCGATTCCCCTTAAAAAACTCGGCGTTTCAGTTTTTCCACCGTGAACTTGGCTGTATCGGCTACGGCCATCACCGCCATTACCCCGGCCTGCACTGGATCGGTAACTACCAGATCCGCAGCATCGGGGACACTGCCTGCCATGTTCAAACTGACCACCAATAACCCCTGCGCCCGAACTTCACGCACGGCCAGTTCAATTTGCCCGCCCATTAAAGATCCAGCCAGCACCAATGCTTTGGCCCGAGGCAGACGGCTTACCGCGCGCACTGCTTCGGCCAGCGGAGTTTCGCCGACCAGCGGAATTGTATCCACCGAAATCTTTTCGCCGCGGATGTTGTGACGGTCCGCTTCCGATATGGCACCAATGGCCACTTGGCCGACCTGTGCGCCACCGCCCATGATGATGATCCGCTTGCCGTAGATTTTTTGCATGGTCTCAAAACGATCCACCGCAGACACAATGCTGAGCTGGCGAAGTTCGGCAAACATCATGCCTGGTTCGCCGGGCATGGTCACCTCAAAATACACGCGGGATTCGGGGTGGCTTTCCAGAATCGCCACCTGGGAAATATCGCCTTCGTGATTGGCGATCACGCCGGTCAGTTGATGCAGCACTCCCGTACCATTTCTGCCACGGACCACAAAGGCGATAGTTTCCTGTTCTAGCATTCGTATTTCTTCAGCAGTTCATCCCAATGGCCTTGGGATTTCAGGATGAGTTCGGCCACTTCGCGCAGCACTCCATGGCCACCGCCACCTTGCGTAACCAGGTTTGCTACGTTCTTCACTTCGGGTCGGGCATTGGCGGGGCAAACGGAAAAACCAACTCGGCGCATGATGGTGACGTCGGTTAAATCGTCACCCACGTAGACCACTTCATCGGGAGTCACGCCGGCTTGCGACATGATTTCTTCAAAGATCGGAATCTTTTCAATGTGGCCCTGGTAAATATACTTAAACTTGCACTGCTTGGCACGTTCTTCGGTGGCTGGCGAAACACGTCCGCTGATCAGCCCACAAGTAATTCCGTACCACCCCAACCATTGCAGGGCGATGCCGTCCTGCGCGTCGAACCCTTTGGTCTCCCACATTTTCCCGTCTGGACCAGGGACATTGTACAGCTTGCCATCGGTCATCACGCCGTCAACATCGGTCAGTAGCAGCCGCACACGCGCAGCCCGTTGTTCAAGTGTCAAAGCTTATTTTTCTCCAGTTAGAATTCGGAATTCAGTACTCGTTATATCATGATTCGCAAAGTTTCATTTTCCTACCAGCTTCAGTTGTCCGGTCTGGTAGTTCAACACAAAATCATACGACTTGATCTCTTCAACCGTGGGCTTCTTGTCCATCATTTTAATTCGATCCACGATTAACTCCTGGTCATGATACAGCAGGCGACCAATGAAGAGTGGCATCCACTCATCTTTTCCAAATGGATCGTCCAACAAAAGAATGCGTGCACCCACTTTAGGGTTCAGGTTCAAGGCTGAGAGTTGATTCACCGTTTGCCGAATCCCAGTGATTTCGCTAAAGAACGGTGCATTCTTCGCATGCCACCAAAAGAACAGAGCATAGACAATGCTAAACGTGATCGGCCTGCGCCATGGGACATTGCTGAAGAATTTGTCGCGCAAAAGGACCAGAAGCGTCGCCAGGTAGAGAGTGAATCCGATCATCGGAATGTACAGCACGAAAATAGATCCTCGGGAATGGATGAAGAGGATGGGTAGTGGGGTAATGAGCGCGAAGAAAGTGCTGAATATTAGAATTCTGGATTGGAATGCCAGTGCAATGAAAACCATGCCCAGCATGAAGCCAAGCAGTATGGGTATGGTGGCCCAGCCTTGGTTGTAGTAGAGCATTAAATCCAGATAATGGATACTGTTTGCTAAATACTGAGCCATGCTAAGGTCCAGTTTGTACTCCTGGTTGCCGGAAAAAATACTGGCAGCGGAGAGTTTTGAAATAACGTAGGGAACCAATAGCAGCACAAGCAGTAACGGGATGAAGCCTCGTTCAATAAACCAACTTTTCATCTTTTGAATCCCAAACCCGGGCCAATGAAAAATCAGTTCGTAAGCCAGGATCACCGCTGGAAATGTAACGCCCATTTCCTTGGCGTTAAGCGCGCAAATAAAACAGAGGACTACATAGAGAACTTTACTTTTGGTGATGTACAAGTACAATCCCAGGCTGAAAAACGTGTAGCACAGCAAGTCGTAAATGGTTCCTGTATTGAAGTAATAATCAAAATACCCACCGTGATGGGAACCAAATAAAGTGGTGAGCAGTGCTGTCTCCTTTGATCCGGTAAGGGTCAAAGCCAGCTTGTACAGCAGGAATAGATTGAAAAAGAAAATGGCGAAACAGGCCAACCGGAAAGGCAGCGGATTGAGTCCGAAAGTTGAATAAAGTCCCAAGTATGCCAATCCACCAAGAGGTCTGTAGAACGACGAAAAGTAAAAGAAGTTGGCTTGTAGAGTGGCGAGGAATGGTTTGCTCCAATAACCATACAGGTTCATAAAATCATCGCCGGTGAGGAAGGCGAACAATCCCTTTCCGCCGAACCATACAGGTGGGAATAGAACCGCTACCATGGCGATAAGGTTCGTGATCTTTGACTTGGTTTGTGAAGTGACTTCCATAGCTCTCTTAAGGCGTAGGCAATTCGGTGATGTGCCACAGTAAAATTCCACGACCTACATGTTCGACTGGTGCGATTTCGTTCGTCCAGAATTTGGCATTGGGCCGTTCCAATAGAATCTCGTATTGCTGCAGCTTCAATGCTGTAATGTGGCCTGCGTGCCAACCAAGTGATGGACGCTCCATATCCATCATACGAACTGGCGGAAGTTCGGCTCCAGCCAATTGAATGTAAATCAAAGGCCTATAGGTGAATTCGGCGACTTTTAACTCTTGCAGGCGTATCGCCAGGCGTTTCATGTCCTGACCCCAATCCAGGTCAGAGTCGATTAAAATCTTCTCTGGTTGATGTCCTGCTATCGGATTAAAGTAGGCGAGATAATCTGGATGAACCAGGGCGCAGACGACTGCGAACCAAATTGTTAAAGTCACGGCGATCCAAGTGCCGAAGCGGCTTCGGAGTAGCCAGACAATGGCGAATGCGGAGATTATGGAAAAGCCAAGATACACCGGCAAGATATGACGCAGGCCGATATTGATTCTGCTCAACAGAATGGCGAAAGTTAAAATGCCACAGGAGAATGCTAGTGGGTATCCGTACTGTGATTCCTTCCGCCACTTGTAAAGACACAGAGCTGTGGCTATCGCCAAGAGTGCTAAAAATGGCAGCGGTGTTTTGACTCCAAAAGCCACCGGGTAGTAGAGCTTGAACCCATTGTTGCTGATGGATCCAAGGAGGTATGCGGGATGGCCTTGCTCATTGTGCTCTTTCACGGAAATGAGACCACTGAAGAATTCGGGAGCGGGTGAGGTGAAGGATGCGTTCCTTACTGGTCCATAGGAAAACCAATATGCCAACCAAATCACCAAGCTCGCAACAGAAATGGAGACGGCTAAGGTTAGAATGTGTCTGAATCGAATTTGACGCAGTATCTGCGGCCTCCACAATAGAATCGCGATGAAGCCGCATGCCAAAAAGGGCAGGCTGGAGAACTTGGAAAGTACTGCCAGAGCGCCCGCAACCCCCAGCACCAAGGCCCGCACCACAGTAGGGTTCTTAAACCAATAGACGGAAGCTAAGACCGTGGATCCCAGCATGGCGGTGAGTGCCATGTCGGTTGTGGCTAAAGAAGAGTGAGCAAGGACAATGGGTAGATTCGACCATAAAAAGAGTGCGAATACAGAACCTACCTGGCCCAGAAGGATGCGGGTTCCAATAAATACCACTGCGCATGAGATCCAGAAAAATGGCAATATTCCAGCTCGCGCTGCCGTTAGATTGCGTTGCAATCGATCTTGTGCCATTAGAATCGCGGCACCTTCTTCCGATGCACTGGGCTGATTCTTACTGCGAATCCCTAACAGATAGGGTCCCAATGCAGCAGCAACGCGGGCTAGCGGTGGGTGCTGATCTTCCCGGTTGTAAGTATGATGATCCAACCACTCCATACCGCAGGCGATGTGCGCTGCTTCGTCAATGGTGACATTGAATACTTGCCAAGTTGCAGCGATCCTCAAGGAAGCGATTGCCACAAGAACGATGGCAAGAAATACCGCATGTCTTTCTACGTAAGCGCCGCATCGACCCATCCAAGGCGAAGTGAAAGGAACATGGGTTTCTGAATTGATAAACATGGAAGCTACGGAGCCATACGTCACAGCGAATCGTTACGACGTTTTTCTCCAGTTAATTTGCAGCTTCCAGTATTACAATGATTAGTAGCTCTGTGGACGTATTTGAACTAGTCAGCGATTCGATTTCTCGTTATAACATGATTCCCCAAGGATGCCGTCTTGGCGTCGCCGTGTCTGGAGGAGCCGATTCCACTATGCTGCTGCATATGCTGTGGCAGCTTGGACATCGCCCGCTAACCGTGCTTCATGTGAACCATCATCTGCGCGGTGCGGAGTCTGATGCCGATGAAGCTCGCGTGCGGCAAATTGCGCAGAGTCTGGGATTGGAATTTCTTTCGCTCGATTGGCATTACGAACAACAAGACAATCTGGAACAGGCCGCCCGGGATGCCAGGAAGTCCTGGTTCCTTAGCTTGATTAAAGACGACGTAATTGACCGTGTGGCTACCGGGCATACCAAATCGGATCAGGCTGAAACTGTCTTATTTCGATTGATGCGCGGCACCGGACCCCGTGGACTTGCTGGAGTTTTAGCAACTACCCGCGAAGGACTGATTCGACCGCTGCTGGATCTGGAACGC
>JANMWO010000152.1:0-5292 GCA_031394025.1 Acidobacteriota bacterium | reverse complement strand
TTGTTTCTCGCTTGACTGGTTACGACCCAAATCGGACGGTGGCAGAAAACCTGCTAAGCCGAATAAATCCCGACACTCAGCCTTACTCGGTTCGTTTGCAACCATCTCGTACGCCGGGCGATTTTGCCGTAACTTTTATCTACCAATACGCTTTTCGAGTACCATTGCCACATTAGACACACGGGATCGTGTTCGTCCGCGACATCCTCGTGATCGCGGCGATCATTGATCCGCACGTCCCTAGGCTTCAAGCGGGATGGGCGAAGCTATCCCTACGCTACAAGTTATCGCTATGCGCTTGCTAGCTCGTTCCGAATCGAAAAATTCATCGTTGTCCAGTCTGCGTCTATCGGATCGTCATTAACAACGGTAAGGCCACTCCAATTGAGTACCCCATCTTTGGCAATGGTATATCCGCCTTTAACTTCACCTTCTACCTCATCATCGATCTCCTGTGCAGTCCAAGCTACTGTAATGCTCAAATCGGCATTCAGGCGGATATCGAATAGAATGTGCCCATGCGGCAATTCTGATCCATCGAATCCCAGAAAATCGCGCGAATTAAACGGGTTCAAGCGCACTGACTTCGTGTCATTGTAATATCGTGGGCTGTGTGCCCAAACTGATTTCCAATCCGTAGTCATTTCGACGTTGATCGTCACAAGACGATTGACCTCAGGCGGCGGCGCCAGGGTAATGGTTACGTTAGTCGTCGCGCGCGTGACGATGTGCGCTGCCACGTCTGCAGTATTGAAGTAGCCGTTGATATTCAGTCCAGCTGACACCGTATAATCGCCAGCGGGAACGTTGTCGAAATGAAACCGTCCATCGCTTTGGACAACGAAGTCCTGCATACCGCTACCGAGGAGCGAAACGTTGGCACCAGTCAAATCACCGTTCGCGACAACCGTCCCAGTCAGGTTGCCGCGGGTTTCGACATGCTTCCAGCGGTAAATTGGCACGCGCGCATACGTGCCGGGGCGGTAAAACGCTTCTTCAATGTATCCATATACCGATTTGAACTGTCCCTGGTTACTGGTCGTTGGAGAATCCCAGAACATCATGTTGTCTGGACTAACCGCATTGGCAGGCCCCGTATGTTTCCAGGCATCCGAACTTTTCGCATCATCGTCCGACCAGTCTGAGGCAAATGTATTGCAGACCTGATTGGCAACATCATCTGGAGCGTCAGTGAACAACGTTCCCCAGAATCCTGCTTTGTTGTGTGCCTCATCGTAGATGCGCTGATACAGCACCTTGGCGGCTGCTTGGCGTTGCTCGGAAGTGTAATGGTAAAGTCCGTCTAGCGTTGATCCATCTGCCGCAGCGCCGGCATTGATGTCTTTAGGTTCCAGGTCCTCTGCTTTGGTAACTGCGCCCGGGCCTTCAAGCTGAACGCCCGCACGTTTAGCAGCAAGCCATATAAATGAGGAACAGACCGTGGCTACGGTTCCTTGCGCCCAACCTGAATCTGCCCCCGCTATGCCGTCGGCGTTGAGCGCTATCTCTGGTTTTGTATAGCAATAAAAACGATAATGGCCATTGATGGCAAGCGCTTGACCTGCGATGGAATGCAGTTTGAGACGAACAGCAGCGGTTTCGTCAAAAGGCGGAGGTTTGACCACGAGCGGATATACGATCGCGGTCCTGTTACTCGTATCGGGCGCAAAGGAAAAGTCTGCTATTTTATATTGGTTACCGCTGGGATAGTTTCCGCTCGGCGGGCCGCTTATCCATTGCCCATAATAGGCTTGATCGATCGATTGAGTCACTGTTCCTGGCCACAGATACTTCAAGGCGGATGAGATAAAGCCATCAGTACCCTTGTTGCCTAAAAGTTCCCCAGAGGTGTTGTCCATTAGCCAGTCATCCGAGCCTGTGGAATGACGCATCTCGATGTGATTCTTTGTCATGATTCCACAGTGAGCATAATGCTGCGAGACTTGCCGCAGCAGTTGGCCGATTGGGCCAGGGCCGCCGGGATCGTTGAGTAAATCGCCTTTCTTCGCATTGAGAATGCGCCCCGGCACATACCGCCAGGCGTATTCGCCCGTTAGTTGACACACCGCCCCTTCGGGCAGATTGTCTGGCAAATTATCCGGATCGCACTCAGAACCATACACAATATCCTGAATGTCAAACGGTATGAGGTTTGGATCTAGCAAATTATTTACGATAGCATTAAGTTTATGATCCGAAAAATTAAGCAAACTGGTCGGATTCGCACTGAGGGCCTTGCCTCGTTGCGCTGGAGGCTGGGTGAAATCCACCTGATCAGTTGATGTCGCACCCGACGCGACTTCGATGTTGCGACCGGTTGCCGCGGACGATGCGTGAGTTGTCGACAAAACCGTTTGCTGACGAATTCTTTCATTGAAATCCATGTGCGTGACAACTGCGTCCTGTCTAGTGCTCGCCCGCGACAGGAAGTTGAGTGCTAAATGAAGCCGATTGTCTATCACGTACCCCCCGTACTTAAGCGGAAGCTTGACCTCTACATAGGCGCTTGCAACCGCCTGCAACTTGGAGCACGTACCAACCCCAGTGAGATGGATGGCGACACCGAATACGTCGCCTTTGAATGAATCCCACGGGAATATTCGAGTGACCGTCACTGTTGAGCGTGGGGGCACGCGCAGATCGATGGCGGGCTGATTAATGAAAGCGTTTGCGACCTGACGAGTCGTTGGTGATAATGCCTCTGAAGCGAATTCGCTCACCGCCATGTTAAGGTTGGAACTTTCTGACTCCGCTACCAGCCATTCATGCCGTTCCGCGGTAAAGGACAATTCCTCATCTTCAAGGTTTTGTACAGTAAAGTTGCACAACACCTCCGTAAAAAGAAGCCCAATCGGAATAACAACCACAGGGAGCACGCTCACTCGTGGCGCGAGAACGCCATATTCCGTTTTGTTCAAGGCGTAGAAGTGCAATACGGCGATGGTGCGCAGGACGCTGTCCATTGTTCCGTCTTGATGACGCGCGTCCGTTCGCACGTGAAAATTCGTGATGACCGAGTCACGCAACAGCGCGTCGGAATAGTCGTGACTAATGGAACCGACGTCGCTTTTTCCTTGCGTGCCGTCACCGAAATCCCACAGGTATTCGAGCACGTCACCTAATTCGTCGGCATTGGCAATGGAAAAGACTATGGTGCGAGGCTGGTAGCGATCAAACGCGGCCCAAATTATCGGTAAATTGTTTTCATCATTCGCGCAAGGCCGGATATCAACTCGTTGGCCGATTTGCTCCACTTGAGTTCCGAGAGATGCGGTAATTGAAACGGTATAGGTTCCCTCATTCCGGAACTGGATGTACTGGAGAGCGCCGGCGATCCCATTTACCTCTACCTGAACATCAGGGGTGGACGTCTCCACCGTGACAAGAACACTTTCTCCAACTCGGGCCCTATGGCGCGATAATTTGACATGCCTGATCAATTTTGTGGACTGCTTTTTACCCGTTGGTTTGGAAGGCCGTACCATCAAATTCTCCTTTTGGGCGAGGGAGACACTACCCGCCCAAGCTCATACGTTGACTTACTCTCAGTGGACTAATCGCACTTATCGTTGTTTCCCGCCTTTAGGAGTCACGTGAAGAGAGGGCATCAGTGTGCGTCGGCAGAACTGTCGTACACTTAAGCCTTCTTCACAATGACTCAACTACCCGGCCCCAGGCCCTCCCACATACACGTAGCTCCCCCAGCTTGACTCGCTGTTAAAGTGGCCTTCAATGCCATACATGTCTGGATCACTTTCAAAGATTTCGCGAGAGCCGTCATAGTCGGTCATGCCGCCGCCACGGTCGGTCTGAACCAGAAGGTTGTGCATGTAAGCAGACCAAGTCCACCCCGCATTGGGAAAGTAGCCACTGCCCATATCGCTGGACGTGCGTCCGGCGACATCGTCGGAATCGAAAATTTCACCCCAAAAGCCGATGTGGTCGGCGTGATCACCGAGTGTCGAGAAGACGCTTTGATTACCCATGAACAGACTTGCCGGGTAATAGCCGATCCAGCGCCCTTGGCAAGCGAACCACCAATTGTCTTGATAGTGCTGGTATTTAATTGTGATCTTACGTTGCGCGCCGCCGCGCTCACTGTAGGGTGTAAACGTGGTGCCTGGAAAGATTGATCCGTCATATTGCACCCAGCCATCGACATCGCGGTTGTAGCCACCCTTGTTGTCGCCGTCATCAGAATAGCCGTTGCTGGTGTAATACGTGAACAGATGTGGTACCCAATCACCGGTTAAATCCTGAAGTTCCTGCCAACCGGCCTCCACGGTTTGTAGGAATCCTAAATCGCTGTTCGACAGTCCAATCTGGATAAGCGAGAAATCATCGGACGATTCCGTGTAAGGGTCGAAACAGCTGAGCTGCCCTTCCCCGCCGAAACAAAGGATAGATTGTCCAGACGAGCCATAACGGTGAGCGCCGTCTTCTTCCGGTGCGGGAAGCGTCCTATTTTGCAAGTGCATGATGCGGTGACCGCGCGTCTTCGAAAGGTATTTTTTTAGGGACTTCGTATAACCTAGGGTATCCAGTTTCTTGCGTAGAATCGGAACCGTGCCGCGTGGCCCGTGCTCGGCCTTGTCCGTCTCCAACTCGGGCACTCCCAATGCTTCATGCCGTCCGTCGTCTGGTCTAAGGGGTTCGCGGTGGTGCTTCGATTCGGGTGGGGGGCTAGCGATTTTACCCTTGGGGTGCTGTGATTCGATCGGAATCCAGTCTATGGTTTGGCCGCGCGAGGTCGTGGTCGTTTTTACGATCTGCAAGCGCTTGAGTCGGGACTCGAAGTACTCGGTCAGTTCTTGCCGGTTACGTTCGTAGTCAGTTGGCGGGCGTTCAACCCAGCGGCGCGACGCCGCGCGATTCTCGTGCTCTTCTCTGTTCTTAAAGGGTCCGCAATCATTTGCTTTCATGTTGTACCTCCATTGCATAGAGCATAAACCGGCATTTCTCCATTTCGAGACTTCACTTTTTTGACGAAAAGCTAGTCTGCTCTTGTCACTAAATCTCCACAATATGCCAAACGGCCTAAGCCAAAAGTAGTAGATGCAGTGCCGCAAACGCGGTTGGAGGATGTCCCGGCCTGCTGCGAGTCATTTTCCAACGTCCGCTTCCTAAAATGATTGAACGGCCGGTTGTGGCCGTTTGCGAAAATACACGTTCGAAATTGCCCAACGAATAAAGTAACAGCCTGATGCCTAGACGAGAACCTTCAGTCCGTGCTTTTGGACGATCAATTCTGTAACCTCCATCCCAGTTAATCCTGCATAGCTTTTGGCAAGC
>JANMWO010000598.1:0-17600 GCA_031394025.1 Acidobacteriota bacterium | reverse complement strand
ACCAACCCATTGGTATCGTATCCCAATCAACAGATCCTGCGACATGCTCTGGGTGAATTGGATTTTCTGGTGGTGCAGGATGGCTTCCATCCCACGCCGACAACGGAACTGGCTGACCTGGTTTTGCCCGCCGCCATCTGGAGTGAAAAGCTGGGCACGTACACAAATTCTGAACGCCGTGTCAGCATAGCCAACATTGCCGTTGATCCCCCCGGAGAAGCCAAATCAGACCTCGATATTTTCCTTGCAGTGGCCGGGAAGCTAGGATGTCGGGAAGAACTTTTTCCGAATTGGAAGTCTGCACGTGACGCTTTCGACGAATGGAAACTCATCTCAAAGGGCCGCCTGTGTGACTATTCAGGCATGACGTATGAAGCCTTGGAAGAACAGGGTGGCTTGCAATGGCCCTATCCAGAAGGCAAAACTGACACTACACCATCCCGACTTTATGCCGATGGAAAATTCGAACACGACGACGGCAAAGCCAAGCTTTTACCCGTGGCCTGGAAGCCTTTTCCAGAACAGCCCAACAAAGAATTCCCGTTTATTCTAAACACAGGCCGCACCGTGGAACATTGGCATACCCGCACCAAAACCGCACAGGTGCCCATTTTGGAGAGAATGTCTCCTAACGCATGGCTGGAAATGAATCCCGTGGATGCCAAGCGTTTGAAGCTATCGACACACGACAAAGTGAAAATTGTATCGCGCCGCGGTGAAGTCAGCGGAATAGAATTACGCATAACGGAAATCACCGCCCCAGGGCAAGTGTTCATGCCATTTCATTTTTCAGAAACGAATGTCAATGAAGTGACCCAGGATGCGTTCGACCCTATTTCACGGGAACCGAATTACAAGCAATGCGCCGTGGAAGTAGTTCGCGCGGAATAATACTTGAAGCAGGTTTTAGCCTTATAAACGCTTTCGGGCGGTAGTACCCTCAGCCGGAGCATCGTAAGCCGACTGCATGCCCATCAGCGTTTCCATTCTTGGTCCAAAGGCTTTTTCAATCCGCAACGCCATGTCTCCAGTCAGGTCGGCTCTGCTGTTGAGGAGACTAGAAAGTGCCTGCCTGGACACGCCCAATAAGCCTACAGCGGCTGTCACGGAAAGACTGTGGCCCTCAATAATTTCGGACTTGATTACAACGCCGGGATGCGGCGGGTTAAACATTGACATCGTTTCTCTCTCTAGTGGTAATCCTCAAGATTGGTCGATCTACTGTCAAACAAACCAGCGATAAGCAAACCATCCCACACCCAGCAATAACAGCAACCACCCTGCTACCGAGACCCATTTATGCGGCGCACGCAGCCATAGCCAGCCACCTAAAATCGCCAGGCTTCCTTCTGTCGATATCGCCCCCAACCATACCCCGATTGCCGAAAGTTCCGTCTGCTGCACCATCGCCCCCAGCGCCAAACCTGGGAACAAACCGGCGATCGTCACCACCAACCAGCGGGTCCCAGCCTTAGGCAGGAACAGAATTTCCACTGCCAAATAAACCACCGCTAAAGCGGATGCCAGCTCCAGAAACCTGGAATTGAACTTTACTGCAATGCCCAGATTCAACATAGGTATAAGTTGTCCCAGTAGGAAACAGGATGCCAAGATTACAAACTCTTTCCGGCTTCGCGATGCTACCACCACTGTTACTAACAGCAGTAACATCACGGGAGTCGCCAACAACCATTGCACTCCAGTTACTGCTGCTTCGGTGACTCTCTCAGTTACTGTCAATGGTCGAAATCGCAATCGACCCGAAGGCGTGGAAGCTTGCAAAACTGCATGTGCTGTTGCCTCTCCACGCGTGGCGCTCAACACATGCACATGATTTTGGGCAATGACTCGATACCATCCCACATATACCTCAACTTCCTCTTCAGGCTGCGGAAAAACGTAAGTGGCGTCACAACGATAAAACCCTTCTGACTTATCCGCAATACAACTGCCCTTAGTTAGACGTGCTTCCCCAGACCGGGCGCGGAAATGCACTTCATCCAGCAACAACTTCTCGAACCCAGGTATGTTCGGAATTTCATACAGCGGAATGCGAGCTTGATAGATCAACTGCGGTCCATCCACCTTTAAGGTGCCACTGCTCATACTCACCATGTGGGCGTGCAATGAAAGCGAGCACCCAATCAGTGCGAAAAGCCACTTCATTCGTACTTCGCTCCACCAATGGAAAGGCGCCACAGGATTCGCAAGATAGCCATTAACGGCACAGAAAGTAACATACCCGGCACGCCAGCTATCTGTTCCCCAGCTAAGACGCCAAACAGCACTGCCACCGGATGTACTTCAACGCCGGAACTCATCAGGTAAGGTTGCACCATGTAATCCTGAAACAATCTATAGATCAAGAAAAACACAATCATCCAACCCCAATGCGGATATCCACTGGCCGATGCAACCACCGTTGCTGTCACCGCGCCCAGTAAAGGTCCAGCAACGGGGATAAATTCCAGTACCCCAGCAAGAGATGCCAGCAACAGTGCGTAAGGCACGCCAGTGATTTCAAAGAACAGCGCATAGAAAGTAAAAGCAGCCATCGCCAGCCCGAACAATGCTCGAATATAATGACCCAGCAGAATGTGTACTTCTTCCAGGAATCGATCTAACAGCATCTGTTGTTTGTGTCCTGGAAACACATCCAGAAGACTCGCCCGGATACCTTCTGCATCCAGCAGAAACAGGAAACTTAGAATGGGAATCAGCACTACATAAAGCAGATGGGCCAACCCTGTCAGTACGCTTTTCCCCGCTGTTTGCAGCACTGGCAGCGCATAATCAGCAAGTGACGCCAACTGGGTTCTGGCCATCTGTTCAATTTGTGTACGATACAGTTCCAACCAACTGGGTAAAGGAATTTGCGTCGATTGGTCAGCCAGCAGTTGCGGAATACGCACAGCCAAACTTCCTGCTTCATTGATAATCCGGCTGCCGACAATCACTCCACTAGTGATCAGTCCAGCCAGCAGCAAAATATAAACAATCACCATGGCTGCCCAACGAGGCAATCTGTGGCGGCCTCGTCGCATTAAGAAATCCACCGCTGGAGCAATCATATAGGCCAGCAAAGTGGCGATGATAAAAACCAGAATGGCTTCCCGTGCGGCGAATAGCAGCCACAAACTACCAGCAATAGCGGCAACAGTCCACGTGGCCTTAGCCGCTTTCTGATCAAATCCAAGCATGAAGTTTATGGTAGCAGCCGTATACTCAAAGGATGGAGCAATTGTTGGCGCAATGGCGCGAGCTGGAAGAAAAGATTCGCCAAGGTGGTGGTTCTGCGAAAATTGCCAAGCAACATAAAGAGGGCAAACTCACTGCGCGGGAACGTGTAGCGCAACTTGTCGACCCTGGCGCACCCTTACTCGAAATTGGCCTTCTTGTCGCTTGGGATAAGTACGATGGTCAAGCTCCTGCCGCTGGTGTGGTTACCGTTTGCAGTCGCATTGAAGGTCGCCCCGCCGTGATTGTGGCCAATGATCAAACTGTGAAAGCTGGTGCCTGGTGGCCGGAAACGATCACAAAGATTTTGCGAGCGCAAGAAGTAGCAATGCGTAATCGTCTGCCCATTGTTTATTTGGTTGATTCCGCTGGCGTGAACCTTCCTTTGCAGGACGGCATCTTTCCCGGTCAATATGGCGCGGCACGAATTTTCTATTACAACTGCCTGATGCGACGGAAACTTCGGGTTCCACAATTTGCCGCTGTCATGGGGATGTGTATCGCTGGGGGTGCCTATTTACCGGCACTTTCTGACGAAATCATTATGGTGGAAGGCACCAGCTTTATGGGTCTTGGTGGCCCCAATTTAGTGAAGGGTGCAACAGGCCAAGTGGTCGATGCGGAAACGTTGGGTGGCGCTTCTATGCATACCGCCATCAGCGGCGTGGCTCATTACCGGGCAAAGAATGATGAAGAATGCCTAGCTATGCTACGCGACCGTTTCCGAAATTTACCGCCACCCACCGCCGTTGCTTCAGGCTCCGCTCCTGCCAAAGATCCCGCTGGTTTACACGCCGCGCTTCCAGCCGACCATCGTCTACCCTACGACATTGAAAATATCCTTGGACGCATTTTCGATGGCGAAGATTTCATTGAGTTCCAGCATGACTTTGCACCAGAAATGCTGTGTGCCATGGCGCGGCTGGAAGGCCGCCCCGTTGCAGTTATCGCCAATCGACGCGGCTTTTTGAAAGCACAAGGACGTCCACGCATTGGTGGGATCGTATACACGGAATCGGCACGCAAGGTTGCTTACTTTGTGGAAAACGCGGAACGTCTTGGCCGCCCTCTTATTTACTTTCAGGATGTGTCAGGGTTCATGATTGGTAGCGAACAGGAACAAGGTGGCATCATCCGAGCAGGGGCTGAAATGGTAGAGAGCATGGCTTGTTCCACTGTTCCCAAAATTGTGTTGACTATCAATCACGCATCCGGTGCAGGTTATTATGCAATGGCTGGGCAAGGGTTCGACCCGAACTTTACGCTGGCTTGGCCCACCGCTCGCATCGGCGTTATGGAAGGCGATTCCGCAGTGCAAGCTGTGCATGGTACTGAATTGGAAAAGTTGAAAAGCACTGGACAGCCGGTTCCAATTGAGTTGCAAGATCGGATTCAAAAAACTCGTGCCGATTATGACCGTTGGTTGGACGCCCGTTACGCTGCCGCCCGTGGCCACGTGGATGCACTGATTGATCCCGTTGAAACACGGGCCATGCTGGCGTTCACTTTGGAACTGGCCACTGTTGCCGGACACCGCCAACATCTTATCCTGGAGACATTATGATACGCATCGCCAACGGACAAGGCTTTTGGGGCGATTGGCTGGAAGCCCCCGTCCGTCTTGTAGAGCAAGGACCGCTGGACTATTTGACACTGGACTACCTGGCCGAAGTCACCATGTCTATTGTTCAAAAACAGAAACAGGCCGATCCGAATCTTGGTTACGCGCGCGACT
Organism: Acidobacteriota bacterium; assembly: GCA_031394025.1. Classification (GTDB taxonomy): domain Bacteria; phylum Acidobacteriota; class Terriglobia; order Bryobacterales; family Bryobacteraceae; genus JANXSF01. The sequence goes on along the minus strand of JANMWO010000598.1, from coordinate 12,628 downwards.
TTCCACCGCTCATCGGACGCATTGCGAAAATGTTGCGGGAACGGCGGGTTCGTGTTATCGCCAATGCCGGCGGGGTGAATCCCATCGCCTGTGCTCGCGAAGTTCGCCGCTTAGCTCCTGGCTTGAAAGTTGCTGTAGTGTTGGGTGACGACGTTTTTCCCAAGTTGGACAGCTTCATTGAGCAAGGTCACGCCATGGCCAATATGGATACGGGCGAACCCCTTTCCACCATTCGCGAAAAAGTGCTGAGCGCCAACGCTTACATTGGTGCTTTCCCATTGGCTGAAGCATTGGCTACCGGAGCCGATGTTGTCATCACCGGTCGCTCCACCGATACCGCTTTGGCACTGGCGCCGATGGTTCACGAGTTCGGTTGGAAGATGAACGACTTCAACAAACTGGCCGCAGGGACGGTTGCCGGACATATTATTGAATGCGGAGCACAATCCACCGGCGGCAACTGCCAGGCAGATTGGAAAACCATTCCAGACTTCGCGAACATTGGCTATCCGATTGTGGAAGCCGAACCAGACGGTTCCTTCGCGGTGACCAAACATAAAGGCACTGGCGGACGTGTTTCACTGGACACCGTGAAAGAACAACTACTCTATGAATTGGGCGATCCGCAAAAGTACATTACACCCGATTGCGTTGCTGATTTCACTACCATTCAACTTCGGCAAGATGGTGACGATCGCGTTCGTGTCACCGGTATCAAAGGGTATCCAGCTACCACAACAGCAAAGCTTTCCATCAGTTATATGCATGGGTTTAAAGCCATCGGCTCCTTAGTCTACAGTTGGCCCGATGCACTTGAAAAAGCGCAAGTAGCTGATCGGATTGTGCGGGAACGTTTACGTAACCTGGGGCTTACCTTCGATGAAATCTACACAGAATATCTGGGTGTGAATGCCTGCCATGGACCAGCAGCTCCAGCAGTGGAACAGATTCCCGAAGTGCAGTTGCGCATTGGGGTTCGTGGTTCCGATAAAAAAGCTATTGACCGTTTTACACGCGAATTAGTCCCCCTAGTATTAAACGGTCCGCCCACGGCGACGGGCTTTGGTGATGGCCGTCCGCTGGTAAGAGAAGTGGTTGCCTACTGGCCAGCACTGGTTCCAAAAGATTTGATCACAACTCATGTTGAGGTGGTGGAATGAAACTTCCGCTCCATAAAATTGCCCATGCCCGTAGCGGCGATAAAGGCGATGCTTCTAACATCGGCTTGATTGCTTACAATCCGGCAAATTACAAAATCATTGAGCGTGAAGTAACTGCTGCGCGGGTGAAAGAACATTTTGGCGATCTTGTGGCGGGCGACGTAGTCCGTTATGAACTGCCTAACCTGGGTGCATTGAACTTCTTGTTATACGAGGCACTGGGTGGTGGCGGAACATTGTCGTTAAGAATTGATGCACAGGGCAAAACCATGGGCGCTGGTTTACTCTCTATGGAAATTGAAGTGGAAGAAAGCGAACTTGCATGAGCCAATCTCTTGAGGTAACTCGCGAAGGCCGCCTGCTGCGGCTGACTTTAAATCGACCGGAAAAACGCAATGCTCTGAATCAGGAATTATGTCAGGCCCTTGTAGATCAATTCGAGATCGCACAATTAGACCCTGGCATTGGTGCCATTTTGTTGGACGCTAAGGGAAAAGTTTTCTGCTCTGGCATGGACCTGGAAGAAGCTTTGGAAGCGGGCCCTACTGACGGACTTACACTGCACGATCAATTATTCACCATTGGGAATCGTACGGCTAAGCCAATTGTTGTGGCGGTGCAAGGCCCGGCGATGGCTGGCGGCGCGGGCTTGGTGGCAAATGCCCATATTGCGATTGCTGCGCATGGTGCCAGCTTTGGAGTCACGGAACTGCGTGTGGGCATGTGGCCCTATGTTATTTCCCGTGCTTTAGTAAGTGCATTAGGGGAGCGTCGCGCGCTGGAACTAACACTCAGTGCCCGCATCTTTGCGTCTACCGAAGCCAAAGATTATGGATTGGTGCATGAAGTTGTTCCACCCATGGAACTGGAAGAGCGCGCCTTTACCGTGGCGTCGCAGTTGGCCGATTGGCCCTCAAGCGTCATGCGATTCGGAATGGCCTACACGCATCAAGCTCGCCTGGTTGATGATCAACGCGCAGGGCAAATCGCACTCGCTCTGCGAGCAGAGAATTTTCGTAATGCCGATTTCGCTGAAGGCGTGCGAGCGTTCAAGGAAAAGCGCCGTCCCGAATGGCCTTCCAACTCAGGAGGAAATCAGTAAGTGCTGCGTCTTGTCTTCTTACTTTTGCCTGCACTTCTTGCTGCCGAAACAGTTACCCTGCCGGGATTGAAACAGCCCGTTGAGATTCTACGCGATAAGTGGGGTGTGCCACATATTTACGCCCAATCCAGTGAGGATCTGTTTTTCGCTCAAGGTTATATGGCAGGCCGCGATCGTATGTTTCAACTGGACCTGTGGCGTCGGGCTGGCATTGGGCGACTAAGTGAAGTCCTGGGCCCCAGTTACTTAGAGCGCGACCGTATTGCCCAGTTACTGCGTTTTCGCGGCGATTTCAATGCCGAATGGACCAGTTACGCACCAGATACCTGGTCGATTGCTGTGGCATTTACCAATGGTATTAACGCCTACGTTAACTCACGCCAAGGGAAATTTACGACTGACTTTGAAGCCGCAGGTTATAAGCCCGGCTTGTGGGATCCAAACGATATCCTCACGCGGATTCCGGCGTTGAGCATGATGCACAACTTCACGCTGGAAGCACAGCGGGCGGCGGATATCCAGCAGTTTGGGCTTGCAAAAGTAAATCAATATCTCCCCGTCGATCCGAAGATTCCCATCGAAATCCCTAAGGGTCTAAACGTCGCCGATGTGCCGCTGGAGGCTTTCCGAAATCTTATTTCAGCCACTGCCGCCACTGAGATCAACGATCTTTCCGGCAGTAACAATTGGGTAGTTTCCGGGGCTATGTCCCAAACAGGTAAACCGCTACTTGCCAGCGACCCTCATCGCAGCCTGTTAATTCCTTCGCTGAGAAAAACTGTTCACTTAGTCGCCCCCGGTTGGAATGTTATCGGCGCAGGTGAACCATCCTTGCCTGGAGTCGCTTTGGGACACAACGACAAGATCGGCTTTGGGTTTACCATCACTGGCATTGACCAGATGGATGTTTATGTTGAAACAATGCATCCGAATGACGATTCACAATACAGTTACAAAGGTCAATGGAAGAAGACGATTTCAGAACGCCAGTCTATCCCCATTCGCGGTGGTCGCAACGAAGTGGTGGAACTGGAATGGACAATGCATGGCCCGGTTTTCTTCAAAGACAAAAAGACTCGCAAGGCTTTCGTGTTGCGTTGGGTAGGGCAGGAGCCCGGTACCGCAGGTTACTTGGCCAGCCTTTCGTTGATCCGTGCCACTAATTGGCAGGAGTTCACCACGGCTATGGCCCGGTTTAAATCACCCACGGAGAACATGCTATATGCCGACGTGGATGGCAATATCGGCTGGATAGTTGCGGGCATGACGCCCATCCGCAAAGGATGGCATGGCTTGTTGCCGGTGCCTGGTGACAGTGGTGAATACGAATGGCAAGGCTTTCTTGATCCAGCTTTGTTACCTCGATCTTACAATCCTGCAACTAAGTCAATCGTAACTGCGAATCACAACATTCTTCCGCCAGGTTACGCCCAGGAACTGCAATATGAATGGGCTCCGGCTATCCGTGCAGATCGTATTAAGCAAGTGCTTGCCACCAAATCGAAGTGGAGCATCAGTGATTTTGAGAAGCTCCAATACGACACGCAATCAGCACCAGCCAAGCGTTTGCAGAAGATTTATCGCACTCTGAAGATTCCACCGATCAAGTTGAGTGCGCGGGTGCTGGAAAGGTTTCTGGCTTGGGATGGCAACATTTCCTCCGATTCCAACATGGCGTTTCTATATGAACTGATCTCGGCACGCATGGGCGCGTTGTTAGTGCAGCCGCCGGAACTGGGGGTGCGTATGTCACTTACCCAGATACTCGATATGTTAGAGGCGAATCCCAATCCCGATGCCTTGGAAAAAGCGCTGGAGTTCACCATTGCCGACCTGAATCGTAACATGGGTCCCGATATGGATAAATGGCAATGGGGTCGATTTCATTCGTTGACGTTTCAGCATCCAGTAAAGAAAGCCGAATTCAGTCTTGGCCCCATGCATCGTGCAGGGGATGCGAACACTGTGATGGCTGCAGGTGGCGCAAACTTTCGCCAGACGGTAGGAGCGAGTTTCCGTCAGATTCTGGATGTGGCTGATTGGGATCGGAGCGTGATGACGAATGTCCCCGGAGAGTCTGGCGATCCCGCCAGTCCGCATTATGCTGACTTACTCAGTGATTGGCAAAATGGCAAGTATCATCCCATGCCGTTTACCAGGAAGGCAGTGGAAGCGGCTACGGAAGAGCGCATTCTGTTGACGCCGCGGTAAGTTTCTTTTCATGACGATAAGCTACCAGGTCCGGACTCATCGCCCAACCTTTGAAGTTTGGAATTGATTGGTGATTGTAACTGTGAATCAGAACGGCGCTGTTACAGAATTGGTCCCCCCGCCCAACGATTACGATGGGCCCAGAATGGGCACTTAGGGCACACTTTCCCTTCTGGGTAATCAATGACCTCTTCATGCGGGCAACCGATGATGCTGTCAGTGACCACCACTGTTTTCACGCCGTGGCTCTCCATAAAATCCCAAATGCTTTTGGTGGTTGCGGGATCTGTCCGCATGTCCAGTTTCTCTGCGAACCAGCGGCGAAGTTCTAACAGCCCGTCGTCTTCCTCCAGCAAGATCGCCACGGAAACTTTGCTGGCGAATTGATCGTCGGGACCATAGAACGCCACGGTAGCAGCAGGGTAACCGCGAAACCCTTTGCGGGCCTTCTTGCGATAGGGGTTGGTTGCTTTGATTTTCATTTTGTACTCATCGTCTTACCAAAATCCAAGGCATAAGTCCAAACAGTAGTAAGGACAGATAATAGGCTGTTCCTGAAACTGGGTCTCGATTGAAAAATGCATCCGATACTGAACGGCCTTCCAGTAAGACCGCCACACCAAGTTCTGCGCCAAGTGCGAAACCTAACGCTAGCAGGCCGCTCAATAACTTTTCTTGTTTTGACCCAGGAAAACGGCGATTAATGAATTTGGCGGAAATCACAATCATCCCCAACATTATGGGTTGCTCCATTAGTTCAGCGGTGCGGATTCCCACCTTGGGCACAAGCCATAAAATACGAATTGGGCCGAGTAGAAAGCCGGTTCCAAACACCATAAGGAAGTAAGTTAGTGCTGCTTTGAACATAGTTATCGCGGAGTAAGTAGCGGCCAATTCGTTTCAATCCCCTGGGCTCTGATACTAGCTTGAAAAGCGGCCAGCTTCTTAGGATCCTGACGGAATGCCTTGGGCGATGTATTGCCTTTCACCGCTGCAGCGGCCAGGCATCCGGCAGATTCTCCGATGTTCCATTCCACCGGATGCAGGCGATAACATCCATTCGTTATGTGCGTGACTCCAATATTTTTTGCGGCGGCGATCAGGTTTTCAACTCTCTTCGGCAGTAGCGCGCCCAATGGAATTTGAAAGGGCAGGGAACTGACGTCAATGTAATTATCACCGCCGGAACTGGGGTGCAAGTCAATGCGATAGCTGCCCACACCTACCGAATCGGAAAATGATTCGGCAGTGACTTCTCCCAATTTCTTACCAGCGGCTTTCATGCGCGCTTCGGCACCAACGTGATGTTCCACCACCGTGAACTCTGCCTGAATACGGCGCGATTCGCGAATGTAAGGATATTTTGCCAAGCCGTCTTCAGTGCCTGTTTGATCGTAACGAAGACGCAGGCCAGGCCACCCTTGCTTGCCATCTGCACGCGGAGCTTCGGTTTGCATCCAATACAGAAGGGACAGGCTGAGTTGCTTGCCGCGCGCCAAGTGGTGGGCTGCTTCGGCTTCGCTTACTTCGTGCAGGTTTCCCAACCAGTAATCGTTTTGCGGCCAATTCACTAAGGAAATATCGCTTCCAAACGCGCCCGGCTGGTGGAGACTTGCTGCTCCAATGCGGCGGTACAGCCATAGATTGAGAACCCCTGGCGTGACGACAGCATTGGGTCGAGGGTCAAATGTGACCGCGCGCGGCGCCAATGTTGTGGGGTTGCTCATAGACCAACTGAGCAGCTTGCCGGGCCAGGCGGGCTGCATGGCCGGAACGTAATCGCGCCAGAAGTTGTACTCCTTGGGCTTGGGAATTGTATGGTCACGCCCTTCTTCGTAGCCAACGGCAAAGCACACGGTGAACGATTGGATATTAGCAGGCTGGGCGATTTCCGGGGCATGCAATTCGCCGGTGGTTTTGCGTGATTCAAACCCGGTGACATATTCAGTTTTCGATAAGGGGAGCAGGTCGCCTTGTTCGGTTGCGTCAATAAAAACGGGGGCATCCAGGATGCGCTCTTGCCCTGTTGCCAAGCTTTTCACGGCGATGGCGGTGATTTTATCCCCAGTCACATCGGCCCGAACTGACTTGTGCTGCAGCAGAATTGTTAACTGCCCACCGCCGATGTAGGGAGACAGCATTTGTTCCAGAACGGCAAGGGAGACTCGCGGTTCGTGCGTCAGTTTGGAAACAGAACCTCCACCAGGATTTAGCAATTCATTGGAATGGGCTTCAGGCATCAGACGGTAATGTTGGCGGTAATATTGGCGGATGTTGGATCGGTAGCGGCGGTAGAGTTGAGTTCCGCCGAATTGTTCTATCCAGGGATGCTCATCGGGCGGGACCGCTTGCGAAGTCAGTTGGCCGCCTACCCAATCCGTTTCCTCAGTCATGATGACGGTCATGCCGTTGCGCAGTGCCGCCAGGGCCGCAGCGCAACCACCAACACCAGCGCCGATGATGACAACCTGGGCTCGCAAACTATGAGCTTGGGCTAAGGCCGATGGAAGCAGCAGCAGGCTGGTGGAAGACTGCTTCAGGAAGGTGCGTCGATTGAACATGAATATCAGTATGCTAACTCAACCGAGGTGTGTGGGATATTTGCTGGCTAAGGCTTCCGGTCTTGGTGAGGGTGTGGGTGATTGGGAATACCAGCTCGGAAGCGAGCTGGTAGGCGGAATTGCCTCACAGAAATCCGGGACAGACGCACATTTCTCAGATATTTGCCTTTGGGAAGTGTCTTAGAAATCTCCGTCTGTCCGGGATTCCCCCCCATGAAATCATGGGATGCCCTTGGTAATTGCGGGATCTATCCGCACTTCGAGTTGTTCTGCGAACCAGCGGCGATGCTCCAATAGACCGGCGTCTTCTTCCAGCTAAGATACCAACGGAAACTTTGTTGGCGAACAGGCCATCCGCACCCGTAAAACGCTACTGTGGCAGCAGGGTAACCGCGAAACCCTTTACGGGGCTTCTTGCGATAGGGTTGGTTGTCTTGATCTTCACGATGGTTTCGTCAACATTTTATCCAAAATCCAGGGCATAAGGCCAAACATCAGCAAGGAAAAATAGTAGGCTGTTCCCGAAACTGGGTCGCGATTGAAAAAAGCATCCCAGACTGAACGGCCTTGCAGTAAGACTGCCACACCGAGTTCTACGCTAAGTGAGAGACCTAACGCCAGCAGGCCGCTGAATAGTTGTTGTTGTCTTGATCCAGGAAATTGACAGTTAATGAAACATGAAGAAAAAATGCTTATCGGCAGCCATAAAATACCAATGCGACCGAGTAGAAAGCCGGTTGCAAACACCATAAGAAAGTAAGTGAATGCCGCTTTGTACATAGTTACTGTGGAGTAAGTTGCGGCCAATTTGTTTCAATCCCCTGTGCTCTGATACTGGTTTGAAAAGTGGCCAGCTTCTTGGGATCCTGACGGAATGCCTTGGGGGATGTATTGCCCTTGACCGCTGCTGCGGCTAGGCATCCGGCAGATTCTCCGATGTTCCATTCCACTGGATGCAGGCGATAACATCCATTAGTTATGTGTGTGACTCCTATATTGTTTGCGGCGGCGATGAGGTTTTCAACACTCTTCGGTAGCAGTGCGCCTAAAGGGATTTGAAAGGGCGGGAAACTGACGTCAATATAATTATCGCCTCCAGAACTGGGGTGTAAGTCAATTCGATAGCTGCCCACACCTACAGAATCGGAAAATGATTCGGCAGTGACTTCTTCCAACGTTTTACGGGTGGCTTTCATGCGGGCTCGCAAACTATGAGCTTGGGCTAATGCCGATGGAAGCAGCAGCAGGCTGGTGGAAGACTGCTTCAGGAAGGTGCGTCGATTGAACATGAATATCAGTATCCTAACTCAACCGAGGTGCTTGAGGAGCGAGGAGCGAGGATCCGATACCGAGAGCGGTAGCTGTCCTACCTCAAACACAGCTCCCTCGCGGTCACGGCTCGGTATCGGCCTACCACTACGCTCGGATTTCCGCGATTCGCCTGCACTTCTCCCATCACATCTATAATGAAGGTTCGCAATGTCTGAACAAATTAACCAATACGTCGCCAAACACGAATCGCGTTTGCTTGAAGAATTGCTGGAGTTTTTGCGCATCCCCAGCATCAGCACGCTCCCCGAACACGACGCCGATGTTCAGCGTGCGGCGGAATTCACCGCGACCAGTTTGCGCGCCGCAGGGATGGAAAATGTGGAAGTGATACCCACTGCCAAGCATCCGCTGGTGTATGCCGATTGGATGCATGCTCCAGGCAAACCCACCGTGCTTTGCTATGGTCACTTCGATGTGCAGCCGCCCGACCCTTTAGAACTTTGGGAGACTCCACCGTTTGAACCTACGCTGCGCAATGGCAATATTTACGCGCGCGGTTCGGCGGATGACAAAGGTCAGTTCTACATGCACGTGAAAGCTGTAGAAGCGCTGCGTGCAGTGCATGGGAAATTGCCGATCAATGTGAAGTTTTTGATTGAAGGCGAAGAGGAAGTAGGCGGGGCATCGGTTACGAAATATGTGGAAGAAAATCCCACAAAGCTGAAGGCCGATGTGGCGTTGGTGTCCGATACGCACATGTACGCGGAAGGCTTGCCCACATTGTGCATTGGCTTACGTGGGCTGGTTTATATGGAGATTGAAGCCACCGGTCCCATGCGCGATTTGCATTCGGGATTATACGGTGGCGCGGCTCCGAATGCCGTTTTCGGTTTGGTGGAGTTACTTTCGAAATTGAAAGATGCCCAGGGCAAGATCCTGGTGCCGGGGATTTATGATGACGTCCAGGCTCCGGCAAAAGCAGAATTGGAAAGTTGGAAATCGTTGCCATTTACCGAGGCTGGATTTCTTGCCAAGGAAGTGGGCTCCACGCAATTGACGGGCGAACCGGGCTTCTCCGTTATGGAACGCACCTGGGCTCGGCCAACGTTAGAGGTCCACGGCATCGCCGGAGGCTTTGTGGGAGCCGGTGCAAAGACCGTGATTCCAGCCAAGGCCACAGCAAAGGTGAGTATGCGTCTGGTGCCGAATCAAAACGCTGACAAAGTGGTTGCGGCGTTTAAGAAGTACGTCGCAGAAGTGACCCCGGCGGGCATTCAAGTAGAAGTGCGCGTGCTGAGTGCGGGCCCTGCCATTGTAGTGAACCCCGACCACCAGGCGATTGCTGTGGCTGCCGAAGCGTTTGCCGATGTGATGGGCAAGCCGACGGTGTTCACACGGTCTGGCGGATCCATTCCGATTGTGGGCGATTTCGCGAAGCATTTAGGCATCCCAACCGTGCTGATGGGATTTGGACTTCCTGACGATGGGCTGCATTCGCCCAACGAAAAGTATAAACTGGCAAACTATTACGCTGGCATAAAAACAGTGGCACATTTTTTTGAACTCTATGGGAACTAGCGCGGACGTGGAGCTGCCCGATACAACCGAGCAAACCGCAAACAGCACCAAGCTGGCCCGAGCTGCCGGGGCTGCGTCCATCGCTGTTTTCACCAGTCGCATTACGGGACTTGTAAGAGAGATTATTCTTACCCGGAAGTTTGGTGCCAGTATGGATTACGAAGCCTTTTTGTTGGGCTTTCGCATCCCCAATCTGACGCGCGATTTGTTTGCCGAAGGGGCGTTATCCTCAGCGTTTGTGCCAGTGTTTGTGGAATACCTCACCACGAAAAACAAGGAAGAAGCAGCACGGCTGGCGAATTTGGTGGCCACCGGCATCATCATCATTGTGGGAACCTTCTGCCTTTTCGGGATCGCCGCCGCTCCGTTATTAGTGGAAGCGTCTGGTTCGGGATTTCATCAGGTACCGGGTAAGTTTGAACAAGCTGTGTTGATGACGCGGATTATGAGCCCCTTTCTATTGCTTGTGTCTTTAGCAGCACAGGCCATGGGAATTTTAAATGCGTTGAACATGTATGCGCTGCCGGCCTTTTCTTCGACACTGTTCAATGTGGGTTCGGTGGCAACGGGTTTGTTCTTAGGATTTGTAGCCAACGGATTTTTAGGCATCTCACACATTGAGGGGGTGGCCTGGGGCGTGGTGATTGGCGGGGCGATGCAACTGTTTGTGCAAGTGCCTAGTCTGATGCGCCACGGCTTTGTCTTCAAACCTGCGTTTGACTGGTCACATCCGGGATTGCGGCGGATTCTTCGAACCATGGGTCCGGCGATTTTGGGGAACGCAGCGGTGCAAATCAACGTGTTTGTGAACAGCAATTTTGCGTCGCATATTGTGGATCCGCAACGCGGGGCCAACGGCGCAGTCAGTTGGTTAAACTGTTCCTTCCGATTCATGCAACTGCCGTTGGGCGTATTCGGCGTGGCCATTGCCAGTGCCACGTTACCAGCCATTGCCCGAGCCGCAGGGCTTGGGGACATGACCGAATTTCGCAGAACGCTGGGTCGTTCGCTGGGCATGGTGCTGTTGCTAACTGTTCCTTCTTCTGTGGGACTGGCGATTCTGGGGCAATCGGTTGTAGGGGCGATTTACGAGGGCGGCAAGTTCAATCATTACGATACGGAGCAGACGGCCTATGCTTTGAGTTTCTTTGCCATCGGCTTGGCAGCCTATTCTTGTTTGAAAGTTTTGACCCCGGCATTTTATGCGCTGAAGGATTCGCGCACGCCCATGTTGATCAGCCTGGCTTCGGTGGTGGTGAATTATGTAGTAGCATCGCAGATGAGCAAATCGGTTGGTCATGCGGGATTGGCACTCTCCACTTCGGCAGTGGCTTTGACTGGCGCTGCGGCGCAGTATGTGATTCTGCAACGAAGGTTGGGAACCATTGGTGGACAACTGTTGATGGAAACGGTTTCGAAAGTGGCAGCCAGTTCCTGCGTCATGGCGGTTGCTGTTTTGGGGGTGGCCAGTGTGGTGGGCCACCTTGTTCCGGTTGGCAAAATGCAGTATTGGTTGAACATTCTAGTCACCATCCCAATGGGGGCCGTGACGTATTATTTGGCTTGCCGGTTGCTGGGTGTTTCTGAACTGGAAACGGCATCACGCGCGATAATGGGTCCGCTGGCTCGATTACGTGCTAAAATTCTATGAAACGACAAAAATGATATCCGAGTTGAAGCTAGTCCTCCAGGTTCAGAAAATGGACCTCAGAATAGCGGAGCTTGAAAAGGAAATCGCCCGCCTCCCCTTGGAAGTGGCGCGAATCGAGAAGGCGCTGGATTCCCACAAGCGTCGACTGGATGCCGATAAGGCTGCCCTGAGTGCCAATCTCCGCGATCGCAAGAAGCTCGAAGGTGACATACAAGGTCATCAAGGGAAGATCACCAAGCTTAAAGATCAGATCATGCAAGCGAAGACGAACGAGCAGTTAAAAGCGTTCCAGCATGAGATTACTTTCGGCGAAACTGAAATTACCAAGAGCGAAGAGCAAACTATTGTGCTGATGGCCCAAGCTGAACCGCTGGAAGCTGCGGTGAAGCGTGCGGAAAAGGCTCTGGCTGAAGAAAAAGTTCAGGTGGATGCTGAGAAGGATCGCACAGAAGCTCGCACGACGGAAAACAAACAATTTCATGATGTGGCGATAGCTGAGCGCAAGAAATTGATGACTCAGTTGCCGAAAACCTTGACTGTGATGTACGACCGCCTCCGCAAGAAACACAAGAATGGACTTGTGATTGGGGAAGTGAATGAGGGTCGGTGTTCGGGATGCCAGATGATGTTACGGCTGCAATATTTCCAGGAATTGCGGGTGACGGATAAGATCATGACGTGTGAAACCTGTGGGCGGATGCTGTTTCACAGCCCACCAAAGGATTCCACCCAGGACAACGTGGTGGCACCTAAAGCATTGTAGTTGTTTGGGTTAGTACGTCTTTCGATAAGTTCACAAGTTTTTCGCTTTCCTTTTTTTGACCAAAGCATTACTATTGTTAACAATAAGTTACTTCGGTTGAGGGGGAACATGTTCAATAAAACTGTCAACGCTACTTTTGGCGCAGCTTACTATTCGCTGCATCCACCCTATTGGGTCAAACATCGAACTCGCGTTTAGAAGGAACCGTTCAAGATCCTTCAGGAGCTGTAGTGCCTGGAGCCAAGGTTCTAGTTACCAATAGCAAGAACGGATCTAAGAATTCTGTTAGTTCCGATGTGGAAGGTCACTTTGTGGTGACTCCGTTGCCAC
>JANMWO010000593.1:0-5911 GCA_031394025.1 Acidobacteriota bacterium | reverse complement strand
GCCACGGCTATTCCAGACAAGAGCGCCGCCAGATTTACGATCAAGGTCTGGAACGCGGCAAGAAGGTAGCCGCAAAGCTCCTGGAAAGGGCCAGAGGAAAGGCCAGCTAAACTGAAATGGTGTGATCAGTTGGCGGAGGAGCTCCGGAAGGGGAATGTTTAGGGCAGGTTCAGGAGCGGCAACATCTGCCTGATTCATGATTTCTTTATAGGACGAGCTGGCAGGCGATTCCACCCAAATTCATGTAGCTTCTTTGGAACCTGAATAAAGACTTCGCTCGCACGCGAGCTGGCAGGCGGAATCGCCTGCCCCACAAAGGCCTCCATTCCCTGTAAATGATGAGAATCAAGCCCCAGTTGCAAATGCAATCCAAACTGGTAAGGCAACTGTTGAAACCTGCACTTGTGGGGCAGGCGATTCCGCCTGCCAAGCCCGCATGCGGGCTTTTTTCACGCCTTCGAGTTCTCGGAAAGACCCAGAATAAAACATTACGACACATTGCGCCGTCCCACTTTCCAACCCGCGCTGGACCACATCCACTGGTCAGCAGAGCATACTAATCCCGCCGAGACTGGATTCTCTTCAATATACGCCGCAGTTCGATCTATTTGATTTAAATTGCGCAGGTAATGGTCATACGACTCATCCTGCCAGAAGGGTTGCCCAGTCCGACCAAGAAGCTTGTTTGCACTGCGAGCAGTTGAGCCCTTTAACCATCTCAAGGCAACTGGGACAGCAACCAGTGGAAAAATCAACAAATGAACGTGATTCGGCATCACTACCCAGGCCCGGATATCGTAAAATCTCCTCTCGGAATCCCCGATCAGGATGGCCCTCGAAACCAAATTAGCAACAGACGGCTGCCTGAGCCATATTGGACCAGCAGAATGCCGGTCTAATCGTCGATCTTGCGCCACGAAGGCGTGACCGCGAGTCGGGTACCCCATCGGATTCGAGTCTTGAGTTGGCAGTGATCCCGACAGACGCCAAGTCAGAAATAGATAGGCATCTTCAGGATGGAAATGAGGAAGTCGTCTTCGGTATGCTTGCATAGTGCTGAGGCGGCAGGGGGAATCGCCTGCCCCACAATGAATAGTGTCCCCGAGCCGCAAGGATTCTCAGGAAATTTTGTAATCTTTTCATCCATACTTCGATTCTAGATACTTACGGTAATCCCTGATGTCCCCAGTTTTGAGAATCCCGCGAATCGAATCTAATATAGGGGTAGAACTCGGGGCAGTGACTTTGGATAGGTAGGCTTCCACCAACTTCGACAAGGAAACTCCACGCAATTTTGCGTATTGTTTAGCGCGCGAAGCAACTTCACTGTCGACGTTTACGGTGAGCCTTGCCATATGTTCATTCTAATCGAAAATCATCGCTCAAACACAGAAAGGCCCTCGATGCGGATGCCTGGTAAAGCAGCCGCCCCGAGGGCCAATCTGTCTTGCGGGAATTAAAACTTACTTAACTTGCAGGACGTCGTTTTCCTTGGTCTTTACCGACTTGTCCAAATTCTGAATGGCCGCATCGGTCATTTTCTGAATATCGGCTACTGCGCGCTTTTCATCATCTTCGCTGATCAATTTATCTTTGAACAGCTTCTTGACGGAATCATTCGCATCACGCCGGATGTTGCGCATGGACACTCGATGATCTTCAGCAGTGTTGTGCAACTGCTTCACCAATTCCTTGCGACGCTCTTCGTTCAAAGCCGGAATGGGGATGCGAATCAGCTTTCCATCATTGCCCGGATTCAAACCTAAATCCGAGTTGCGGATGGCTCGTTCAATGGCACCAATCATCGTGACATCAAACGGCTGCGCAGTGATCATGCCCGGCTCTGGCACGTGCAGTGTGGCCAGGTGGTTAATGGGATTCATGGCACCGTAGGCTTCCACCTTGATCGGCTCCAGAATGTTCACCGAAGCGCGGCCTGTGCGCATCTGTGAGATGGCATGCTGCATATCGGCCAACGCCTTATCCATTCTTGTCTTAGCTGAATTCTCAACTTCTTTTATGTTTTGAAAGTTCTGCGACATATCGCTTCCTTTTAACCACCAATAAGCGTTCCGATAGGCTCACCCATCGACATACGCATTATATTCCCAGTCGTGTTCAAGTTGAAAACAACGATCGGCAAACCGTTATCGCGGCACATGGCTACTGCTGAGGCATCCATCACGCCCAACGCCTTGGCCAGTACTTCCTGATAACTAATCTTTTTGTAGAATACCGCGTCCGCATGTTTGCGCGGATCCTTATCGTAAACACCGTCCACGCCGGTGGCCTTGGCTACGATCTCCGCATGAATTTCCAGACCGCGCAATGTTGCCGCAGTGTCGGTGGAAAAGTAGGGATTGGAAGTTCCGCCAGCGAACACCACAATGCGACCTTTTTCTAAATGACGAATGGCCCGACAACGGATGTAGGGTTCAGCAACAGTTGGCATGGAAATGGCTGTCATCACCCGTGTGGGGACGCCTTGCTTTTCCAGAGCATCCTGCAGTGCCAGGGAATTGATCACAGTGGCCAGCATGCCCATATGGTCTGCCGCCACCCGATCCATGTTGTGTGCAGCAGCGGCCACTCCTCGAAAAAAGTTGCCGCCACCCACCACTAAACCAATTTGGACCCCTGTTTGCGCCACGCCTGCCACTTCCGCAGCCAAGCCATGAATGCGTTCGGCATTAATGCCAAAACGTTCTTCACCAGCAAGAACTTCGCCAGACAACTTCAACAGGATGCGCCCGAATTGGCCCACTGCCATTAACCTTGTTGCTCGGTAGTGGCTTCTTCAGCCGCCACTGTTTCGCCGACTTTGAAGCGCACAAAGCGGGCGATACTGATGTTTTCACCCATCTTGGCAATCTTCGCGGCAATCAACTGCGCCACGGTCACTGAGTTGTCTTTGATGAATGGCATTTCCAGCAGACAGAACTCTTCGTAATACTTGCTGAGCCGACCTTCCACCATCTTTTCTGCAATCTTTTCCGGCTTACCTTCAGCTATGGCCCGCGCCTTTTGAATTTCGCGTTCCTTATCCAACACGGCTGCCGTTACGTCTTCTTTGTGGATAAACTTCGGATCGGTTGCGGCGATCTGCATGGCAATGTCTTTCACCAGTTCCTGAAAGTCATCGGTACGCGCCACAAAGTCCGATTCGCAGTTCAATTCAATCATCACCCCAAGCTGAGAGCCGGAGTGGATGTAGGTGCCAATGGTTCCCTGTTTGGTTGCCCGTGAAGACTTCTTCGATGCCGAGGCGATGCCCCGCTTCCGAAGCACCACTTCCGCTTCCGCAATATTGCCATTGGCTTCCACCAGGGCCTTCTTGCATTCCATCATGCCAGCGCCAGTGCGCTCACGTAGTTCTTTAACCTGTGCTGCGGTAATCTCCGCCATAGTTTTACAATCCTATTTGAAATTTCGGTAGGAGGACAGGCCGGAAAGGCCTGTCCCACGCAAGCGGTTTAGTCTTTTTCAAGACCCTGCTGCAATTTCTTGGGCAGGTTGGAGGTGATCTCATCGTCAGGAATGGTTTCCGACATGAGCTGTTCAGCGTATTGCGGATCAAGGTATTGAGCGTAGTCGCCAGACGTTTGATCGCCGGACGGCTCTGCTTCGTCTACATTGATGTGTGGAACGGCGTGCGCAAAGTCTTGTTCGGTAGCCAAAGCGCGGCCTTCAATGCAGGCATCAGCGATTTTGGTGGTGAACAAGCGAATGGCACGTAGGGCGTCATCGTTGCCGGGAATCACGTGATCCACAACTTCAGGGTCGCAATTGGTGTCCACAACGGCTACCACTGGGATGCCCAACTTGCGAGCTTCCAGCACAGCGATGTTTTCTTTGTTGGAATCAATGACAAACATCACGTCAGGCAAACCGGGCATGTCTTTGATGCCTGCCAGGTTCGATTGCAGATGTTTACGTTCGCGTTCCAGACGGCCCACTTCTTTCTTGGACCGGCCAGCCCAGTTATGTTCGTTAGCCAGATCATCCAGCTCTTTCAGCCGTTTGATGGATTTTTGAACTGTTGTCATGTTGGTGAGCAAGCCGCCCAACCAACGATTATTGACGTAGTACATGCCGCAGCGTGTTGCTTCTTCAGCGATGGCTTCCTGTGCCTGGCGCTTGGTGCCGACAAACAGCACCGTCTTGCCCATGGCCGCCATCTCGCCGACATAACGCATTGCGTCTTTGAATAGTTTGAGAGTCTTTTGTAGATCTACGATGTAGATCCCGTTGCGTTCGCCAAAAATGTATTCTTTCATTTTTGGATTCCAGCGCTTGGTCTGGTGCCCGAAATGAACGCCTGCTTCGAGCAATTCCTTCATTGAAATCGACGGCAAAAGTGCCTCCTAAAATCTGGTTGGGAGTCAGGCTTCACACAATCCACACGACACGGCCCTAAGCGAAATTTGTGCGTGGGGAACTACGTTGCGGAAACACAGCTCAGTTGCGAAGTGATGGGGTCGGGTCCAAAAAGGAACCGACCCCACGAAGAATTTAGCGTTTGGAGAATTGGAACCGTTTGCGGGCGCCCTTCTGTCCGTACTTCTTGCGCTCGTGAGCTCTGGGGTCGCGGGTTAAATAACCCAGGCCCTTTAGCTTGGCACGCAGCTCAAGGTTGAACTCGCATAACGCGCGGGCGATTCCCAGACGGGCTGCGCCCGCTTGACCGGTAATCCCACCGCCGTCGGCGACAATCAACACATCAAACTTCTCCGACATTTCCGTGGCAAGCAGCGGCTGCTTAACCAAAGAACGTGCCGTGTCGTTTGAAAAATACTTGTCGATGGTGCGGCCGTTGACGACAATCGCGCCTTTGCCATGACGCAGGTAAACCCTGGCCACAGCCGTTTTACGGCGCCCCGTCCCTAACCATTGCGTAATCGCTGCCACTCTATTTCACCTTAACCCTTAAGAGGTCCTGACACTATTCATTTGCAGAGACATCGCCACAGGCCCTTGAGCCTGATGAGGATGCCGATCACCGGCGTAAACTTTCAGTTTCCGGTACATTTGCTTGCCCATCTTGCTTTTCGGCAGCATACCAGAGATGGCTTCTTCAATCATCTTGGCAGGACGCGTAGCGCGCATACGGCGAGCGGTAATCTCCGTCAGACCACCCGGATAGCCGGAGTGATAACGGTACAACTTTTCATCTTCTTTGTTACCGGTGAGCTTGATCTTATCAGCGTTGATAACAACAACGTGATCCCCCATATCAATGTAAGGGGTGTAGATCGGCTTATGCTTACCCATCAATAACAAAGCGGCTTTACTGGCAACCCGGCCAAGGATGAGGTCTTTGGCATCAATAACATGCCAACTACGCTCGATGTTTTTGCCGGACGGAACTACGGTATTCATAGACAGACTTATCTCCGTGCGAGACTTTCAGACGTTTCTAGTTTAACTAATTTCTTTGTTTTGTGTCAAATGGAAGATGGCTTCGCTTCACTCCGACAAACTTGTTCTGCTGTTTCAGCTAGGATCCGGCGCCACTCTTGAGTATTATCTACGTGTTTGGACCGTGCGTAGCAAAACTGTCGTGTGAAATGTGCTGTTGCCTCCGACGGAAGAGCGTATTTTAACCGCTTATCTGTCGGAATGAGTACAGCATTCGTCGCAAGGGTACTAACGCAGTAAAAGTTTTTCTCACCACGGCAGTCCAGAAGACCGTCGGGGCGATGCTTGTACTTCGGCTCCAATTTAGCATCCAGGTAGAAACCGACCGGAACGATTTCAGGTCCATTCACTTTCCAGGGAGCTACAAAAATTACTACCCACTTGTTCCAGTTTCTTTTTGGGTTTGGTAGCTTGCCATTTGCGTGGGTAATATACCCGTAACAACGCGTTTCTACTTCCAGGAAGTTGTGCCGTTCGCACCAAGACTTATCGC
>JANMWO010000087.1:0-4668 GCA_031394025.1 Acidobacteriota bacterium | reverse complement strand
AGGTGAGGACTATTGGGCATAAAGAAAAGTCAACAGTGAATTGATCTATGCCTTCGCGAATGCGTGTGAAATGCACTTCGGCAACTTCGTCCAAGCCGTCGAGCAGAACGAGTGCGTGGCCCGCGCGGAGTAAGTCCGGGGTTTGTGTTCGACCTTGCCATTTGGACTGTATATAACTGGGGCAGGGTCATCGGAGGTTGGAGGTCAGAAAATTCTTTGAGAGGGATGAAGACTGGGATCTTGTCGGGTCTTAGGGTACCTTGCAGGCATTCCATGGCGATTCGTTTTAGAAAGGTTGTTTTGCCCTGGTTGCGGCCCTGCACGGGACGGTAAAACTTCGTGTAATGAACTTTGGGTATTGGATCGAGCAGGTGTTCCTTGTCGGCAGCCGCAGTAATGGCGCAGGCTATCCGATTCTTGCGAGACGCGTCCTCACGAAATACAGCAAGTTCATTTTGACATGGTTCAGATGCCGCCCAAGCGCCGGAAGCGACCAAACAAAAGAATGCTGCGGAGCGAACTGCGGCTTCAATCTCGTCGTTCCAATCATCGCCCACGCGCAGCTTATTCTTGTCTTGCCAAACTTTGATTTTCGGATTGCGTTTTTGAAGTTCGCTAGTTAGAAGTTGTTCGAAAGCGTCGACCCATTTGATGTCGTGAGTGGAATAGCTAAGAAATACGTGTGGCATTCGGAGGTAATAGTTATGCTACATCATCCGATGAAACGCGCACCTATCGGAGTGGGAAGCGAGGCAGCCATTACAGCAACTGGCGTTGCTCAATTCGCTCACTGGCCACGTGATAAAAGCAAGCGGGGCTTTGCTTTGGCCATTCTCAGAATACGTTCTAGCTCAATGAAATGATCCAGTTCTGCTTTTTCTTCGGGAGGCAAGCCGGTAGCCTTCTCGCGCAGGATCAGTTCGCTGACTCGCTGCTGCGTTTCTGCCGAGGGCTGGAATTGAGCAACCGTTGCAGGAGTGCTGCCGCTGGCTATGAAGTCGATGATTTCAAGAGAGGCCGGACTGGTTGAGCTCATTCTGACGATGTTACTTTATCTGGCGCATTCTTCAATGGAGCCACCGATAAGTTCAGGCAGTTTCTTGAAAATTGGAATGAAACTTCTCTAACAACCGGAGTTGCGTTTTTGGGCAGGCGATTCCGCCTGCCAAGTCCGCCTAGCGGGCTTTTTTCACAGCTTCAAGCGCTTGGGAAACTTCTACAATTGGAAAAACTACATTAGCTTTCGCGGGGCTAAGCCCCTTCACAACAGGCAAGGATGCCTGGCTCACTTACTCAGTGGTGGATGGTGCTATTCTGATAGTAGGTCAAGGCCCAGAAATCCTAACTTAGGCGGCAACGCATTCACTATCATTCAACTGATTGTGGAAGAAGATTGAGGAGCCAAATATGCAGTTCGTTCTCACCGGGTTCACGCCAGATAAAAATTTTCGTGTGTTTGCTTTTGAAGGCATTGAGGCGGACCGAACGCGGACTGAATTTACGGTTCGAACCGACCTATCCTTGATTCTTAGGTACGGCATCGGTTTGCAGGAACTTCCGGTATTGTGCCGGGGACTGCTGGAACGTTGTGTTGAAGGGGACCCCCAGCGTACGCTGACTTTCACCGAAGCAGAGATGAGCATTTATGCTGATCGGCGAGCGTCGGACCGCGCTGAAGTGCAAAGAAAGAAGGCCCTACGCAGACCCTCAACCCCTAAACCTACGAACCCTGTTCTGGTGCCAGGGGTAATTTTGTAAGCCGTTCACAGCTTGAATGAAGAGAGATTTTTATGGATAAACGACTAGAAAAACGACATAAACGCAAGGTTGCCCGAGCCAAGGAAGGGGTAGGACCATCAGCCCCTGACGTGAGGACGCCGGAACAGGTTCAAGCAGCGAAAGAAGCAGGCCGTCCTGCTGGCGGTCACGGCACGTTAGGCAATGCATCGAGCTCGGCCCCATCTTACCGGAATGCGCGTCGACCGGCGTCGGGCAGCTCGGCGAAAACTGACGCTTAAAGATGCAGAAATTGAGGTCACAGTAGACAATGCTTTCCTCTAAATGTCCCTATTGTAAATCTGTGGATTTTAGAGGGGTCGGCGTTAGGAACACGCTGGAGAAGGCCTTTTACTGGCTTTTTAGACCTTACCGATGCTCTTTGTGTGGCCATCACTTTTTCCTGTTCCGCTGGCAAGCTACTGTCGGCGGTACGTCGTAAAGTTAGTGACGGCAGTTCCCTTCTGATCCATTTCAAACAAACCCATTCCGACATTGCATGTCCGTTTCGCGAGAAGTATTGCGTAAGAGGATAGAATAAAGAGGCATGATTGCTAAGGTCAGAAAAGCAGTTTTCCCGGCTGCGGGTTTAGGAACACGGTTTTTACCGGCCACCAAGGCGATGCCTAAAGAGATGCTCCCTCTTGTGGATAAGCCTTTGATTCAATACGGCGTGGAAGAGTGTATTCACTCTGGCGTGCAGAATATTATCATTGTCACCGGACGTGGGAAATCGGCGATTGAAGATCATTTCGACGTCAGTTTCGAGCTGGAAAATCTTCTTGCCACACGCAACAAAAAAGAGCTGCTGCAACAAGTCCGCGACATTTCGGGGATGATTGACGTGAGTTATGTGCGCCAGAAAGAGGCGCTGGGCTTGGGTCATGCTGTTTTGCGAGCCAAGGAGCTGGTGGGAAAGGAGCCTTTCGCCGTTATCCTTTCCGACGATGTGATTGATTCTGAAGTGCCCTGTTTGCGTCAGCTAATCGACGTTTACGAATTCTACGGGGCTTCCGTGGTGGCATTGATGGAGGTTCCCAAAGAGTTTATTTCAGCCTACGGTGTTGTGGATGCGGAACCGGTGGACCACAACGGCAGTAAGAATCGGCTGTACCGCATTCGAAACATGGTGGAAAAGCCCAAACCGGAAGATGCACCCAGTAACCTGGCAATCATTGGGCGCTATGTACTCACTCCTGAAGTATTTACGTCCATAGAAGCGGTTGAGCCTGGCAAAGGTGGGGAAATACAACTTACTGACGGGCTAAAGCATCTGTTACGTAGTAGACCAGTGTATGGCTACAAGTTCGAGGGAACCCGTTTCGACGCTGGCGATAAGCTGGGGTTTCTGAAGGCGACCGTGGAGTTTGCATTGAAGCGTCATGATTTAGGGAACGAATTTCGGGAATATTTGCGGCACCTCAAACTATGATCACTGTACCGCTGGAATTGCCGATGCGCGCTAACGAAGCGGCTGCTTTGGCCGAATTGATTCTGCAAATGGGAGAGCGCCAACCGCTATCGCAAGAAGTGCGCAACCGTTTGCTATCGCGCGTTCCCAGCTTGGGTCTGGAAAGTTTACGACCGGCGATGGGGTCACTGGTGAAAGATCCGACGCATGGGTCCACTTACTACTTAGCGGTAGATGCCACCAGCATGGCTGGAGTTTCAAAGCCTTACTTACTGCACATGGCACTTGCCTCTGCGCCTGCCAGCGCACATTTTCTGAAGCCTACTTTGATCGGCAGAATGCGCCCAGGTGGGGGTCGGGAAATTGTGGTGAATGCTATTCCATTTGGGCCTGACGATATAGAAACCGTGCGTACTTTTGGTGAACAAGTAGACCCCGGATTTCTACCACGTCCGCAAGGGCACGCCAGTTCCATCTCCGTTTTTGTGGAAGACCCTGGGCGCGACCTGCCCGAGGCATTTTCAGCTTACGATTCGGCCCACAAAGAATTACGGATGAACCTGGCTGCGCCAATCCGTGTGGAAAATGCACCGGAGTTATTAGAATCCAGTTATGCAGCCGCGCTGTGGGGTGCCATCCGATGCGGTTGGCGCGAAGGCTACACCATTGAAGCTGCCTTTCGAGTAACGGGTAGCGATGATGCATCGATTGAAAAGCTAAAGCAATCTATCCGGCTGGCTGCTGGTTACACTAAGTTTTCCTTGGATGTTACAGACTTACTAACTGAGAATAATTCTGACTTATTCAACACGCTATTTGACGGAGTGGAGCGAGCGTGGATACTGGATGAATTCGCCCGGGAGTTTCCTTTGGGAACGGGTGTGGCTTTGCGGTTCACGTCGGAAGAAATTCAGTCGTTAGCGGTACGCTTTGCCCAACTATTGAGCACTACGGAAAAGCTGTACGATGAAATTCGACGCGAAAAGACTCGTTCTGCAACTGGCAGGACGTTCGATTTCGAATTGCGGATGCGCTGCACCCCCAGAGAGTTGCTGTTCGTCCTGCATTGGCTAAAAAGCCAAGGTCGCCCAGTGCAGTTTGCAGCACCGTATATTGAGGAAGCGGATGTAGTATCGCAGACAGCAAGCTTTGCTGCTGTAACCCGTTATTTCCAGGCCACGCTGACGGTCACTCCGGGAGACGAGCAAGCTCCGCAAGTGATGGAGCAAATAGCCCGAGCCTGTGGTGGACGAGTGAATTTACGATTGACCAAACCACACGATGCGGCGTATCTGATGGACTTGGCATCGCGACTGCGCTAAGTTACATCGTGATTTGAGGTTGAGCGCCGCCAGGCAGAAGCCCGTTTCCATCGTATTGGACAGTTCCCAACTGATCACGAAACGGCTGAACCAATCCATCACGGCGACCAGATAGAGAAAGCCACCCTGCATCGGAAGGTATGTAATATCGGTGCTCCA
>JANMWO010000084.1:0-3882 GCA_031394025.1 Acidobacteriota bacterium | reverse complement strand
GGACGTGAAGGCACCCCGTGGTGCCATTTTCGACCGCAACGGCCAAGCGCTGGCAATGAGCGTTCCCGGCACGTCGGTATCCATTAACCCCATGCGCATTGCCGATGTGGGCATGGCTGCCGATATCCTCAGCGGAGCATTAAATCTGGATCGCGCGCTGTTGATGGAAAAGATTTCCACCTATCGTGCAAACAAGAAAGGCTTCCTGCTGTTGAAACGTCATCTGGAATTGGCAGAGCTCACCAGAATTCAGGAATATGCCAAGCGTCTGGATTATATTGCCTTTCAACAGACCTCTGTTCGACACTATCCGAAAGGCTCGCTAGCCGCGCATTTATTGGGTGGCGTGAATTTCAAGGAAGAGGGCGATGGTGGTCTGGAACTGGCTCTGGATGAAGAATTGGAAGGGCAGACAGGCAAGGTGGAACTGCTGCACGACGTGAAGCAGCGCGGAGTAGATTCCAAAATCTATAGCGAAGCGATGGCAGGCAAAGACATCACCTTATCTATTGATCAGCGGATTCAATTTGTAGCCGAACAAGTGCTGGAAGCTCACGCCAAAAAGAACGGCACACCAACCGGCAGTGTGGTTGTGATGCGACCCTCAACGGGCGACATTCTGGCCATGGCCAGCTATCCGAATTTCAATCCCAATGATTCGCTGGCAGACACCAAAGATCTTAAAGTGATGATGAAGCGCCGGTTGAACCAGGCAGTGGCCGCACCCTTCGAACCTGGCTCCGTGTTCAAAGTAATCACCATGGCCGCAGCCCTGGAACATACCAATTTAACTCCTGGAACTTGGATTTCATGTGGTGGCGGCAAGATCAATTTATTTGGTCGGGTCATTCACGATCACGATTCCTACGGTTCATTGACTATGACCGATGTACTGGCGAAATCCTCCAACATTGGTGCCATTCAAGTGGGGTTGCGAGTCGGCGATAAGAACATGTACGACACCATTCGTAAGTTCGGTTTCGGCGCAAAAATCGGTCTGCCTCTGTTTGAAGAAAGTGCTGGAAAAGTGCGACCGCTGCGCCGTTGGCAAAAGAGTTCCATTGGTTCCATCGCCATGGGACATGAACTGACAACAACCACTGTACAGTTGGCCCAGGCTTGCGCCATTGTGGCCAATCATGGCCGGTGGGTGAAGCCCCGCTTAGTGATCAAGGCCCAACGGGAAGGCTTAGCACCAGAGGTAATGGTTCCTGAACAAGGCGGTAAAGTGTTGTCACCGGAAACGGCCATGACGCTGCGTAAAATGATGGAGCAGGTGGTTTTGTCAGGCACTGGCAAGCTGGCCAAAGTGCGCGGTTACAGCATTGGCGGCAAAACTGGTTCAGCCCAAATTTTCGATTTTGAACACAAAGTCTACACGCATCGCTACAACGCATCGTTCATGGGCTTTGCTCCAGTAGCCAACCCGGAAGTGGTCGTGATCGTCACCTTAAATGGCGCGAGTAAGTTGGCAGGCGCAGTGGCTGCTCCGGCATTTCAGGAAGTCATGGCATCTGTGTTGCGAATCCTGAATGTTCCCAAAGACGTTCCGATTGATGAGCCCGAGCCGAAGGAAATCGCGACCTCACAAAATGATCTTTCTATCGCCGCACTCAGTGGATCCAATGATTTGCTGAACGACGATGAAGAAGATTCGAAGCAAGACGCGCCGGGTGACAATCGTCCGCTGGTTGGACCGGTGGCACCTAATTTCCAAGGGCTATCCAAGCGCGCAGTACTGGAACAATCCACCGCCAAGGGCATCCGCGTAAGTATGGAAGGCAGCGGCATTGCCCGTAGGCAAATTCCCGCCCCAGGCAAAGTACTGGCGCAAGGGGAATCCATCCGTGTGGTCTTCGCCAGATGATTTCGCTGGCAAATCTTCTACACAATTCGGACGTTGTAAGTGGGCTGGATGCAACGGCCAGTGAGTTACTAGTAACTGGGCTGCAATACGACCATCGACTGATTGAACCAGGGAACGTGTTCTGGGCATTTTCCGGGGCTGTTGCCGATGGCCGCAAGTTCGCCAAAGCAGCAGTGGAGCGCGGCGCGATTGCTATTGTCAGTGACCTTGAGCCACTGGAACCCATAAATGTTCCGTGGATTCGCGTTAGTCACGGGCGCAATGCATTGGCCATGGCTTCAGCGGAATTTTACGGGCATCCCGATCAACAAATCGCCATCACCGGAGTTACTGGCACTAACGGGAAAACCACCATTACTTGGATTCTGGATAGCATTCTGCGGTTTGCCGGGCGGATCACGGCGCTGATTGGAACCGTTGGATATCAGGTTGCAGGCGAGCAGCGCAAGGCAGTGAATACAACTCCAGAATCGTTGGACCTGTTCAAGATCCTCTCTGAGTTGAAAGCCAAGGGCGGGACGAACATCACCATGGAAGTATCTTCCCACGCGCTGGCCTTGGGTCGCGTTCATGGAGTCCATTTTCATACGGCTGTCTTCACAAATTTAACTCGCGATCATCTAGATTTCCACGCAAGTATGGAAGAATACTTCGCGGCCAAGAGTAAGTTGTTTGAAGGCTCCCCTGCCCCGTTATTCGCTGTGATCAACACCGATGACGAATACGGCAAGAAGCTGCGAACAAGTTCGGCTGGAGAAGTTTACAGCTACGGCATTCGCTCTGGCGATCTTCGAGCAGAAAATATTGACAGCAGTTTTCATGGCTTACAATTCGATGTCCTGTTCGGGGAACAACGACATCGTGTGAAATCGTCGCTGGTAGGTGAGATCAATGTCTATAACCTGCTGGGCGCGATAGGTGCGGCCCGCACGCTTGGAATCGACTGGGAAGTAATTCTGGAGGGCATCCGGCAAACACCGGGTGTTCCCGGTCGCTTTGAGCGTGTCGAGGCCGGCCAACCGTTTTTAGTTGTCGTGGATTACGCCCACACCGACGATGCGCTGCGCAATACCATCCGCGTGGCTCGCAAGTTATTAGCGGCTGGTGATAAGCCAGGGCGCGTACTTACTCTGTTTGGCTGTGGCGGTGATCGAGATCGGGCCAAGCGTCCGTTGATGGGAATGGCTGCGGGCGAATTCAGTGACTTTGTTGTGTTGACTTCAGACAACCCGCGATCGGAGGATCCACTAGCCATCATGAACGATGCGCTGGTGGGGTTGCGGCGGTTTGATACCAATCACATTGTGGAGCCAGACAGGGCTAAGGCAATTGTGAAAATCCTCAATGAAGCCCAACCAGGGGACATAGTAATTCTG
The DNA here is from genome assembly GCA_031394025.1 of Acidobacteriota bacterium. Lineage (GTDB taxonomy): Bacteria > Acidobacteriota > Terriglobia > Bryobacterales > Bryobacteraceae > JANXSF01. Next base: position 639 of record JANMWO010000084.1, on the reverse strand, counting down.
GCTGGAAAAGGTCACGAGACGTATCAGGTTTTGAAGGACGAAACAATTCCCTTCAGTGACAAAGAGGTTGCCAGTAAGGCTTTGGAACGCAATGGGTACAAAATCATCAAAGAAAAAAAGGGTGCAGCATGACCCTAACCCTGCACGAAGCTGCGGCAGTGCTGGGCGTTCCGGCACCCCAGGCCAACCCCACCATTTCTAATTGGAGTATTGATTCGCGCACAATCGCCGACGGGGCCATGTACTTCGCCCTGGCTGGCGAACATCACGATGGGCACGCTTTTTTGGCGCAAGTAGCAGCCAAAGGTGCGGTTGCAGCCGTTGTGCGCAGCAACACCCCCGACCAATCGGGGTTACATTTCCTGCGCGTGCCCGATACGCTGTGTGCCTTAACGGATTTGGCCAAGACCACCAGAAGCCGTTTCACAGGCCCCGTGATCGGCGTAACCGGCAGCGCGGGAAAAACGACTACTAAGGATACTCTCTGGTCCTTACTATCGATTGATGGACTTACTGGCAGAACCGAGGGTAACTTCAATAACCACATTGGTGTGCCACTTACTTTGTTGCGACAGCCGCAAGGTGCCCGAGCCCATGTAATTGAACTGGCCATGAACCATGCCGGGGAGATCCGCGACC
>JANMWO010000067.1:0-9484 GCA_031394025.1 Acidobacteriota bacterium | reverse complement strand
ACCACGTTGAGGGTGCTGGCAATCCTTCCCTCAACGGATCACCGATCGGGACTGAGCCTGTATCGCTGAAGAACGGTGATTTGATCGAGCTTGCGGGGACCCAGATGCAATTTGTCCAAAACTGATTTGTTGGTCGGACCGGATACATATCTGGCTTGCCAGCAGTCAACTAGCGGGGTGGCATGGGATCTCTATTGAGGCACTGGCCCCGTATAGCCGTCACTTTGCTCCCGCTGATTTTTGCCCTTCTTCACGCCGTGGGCGTCCTGCGGCTCGGTGTGTTGGATCGGCTGGACAACATCATTTACGACTCACGTCTCATGGCAACCATGCCCAAGACGCTGGATGATCGCATCGTCATTGTTGACATAGATGAAAAAAGCCTGGCGGAGGTCGGACGATGGCCATGGGGGCGTAACAAACTGAGCGAGTTGACCGACGAGTTGTTCGACCGCCAAAAAATTGCTCTGATGGGGTTCGATGTCGTTTTCGCCGAAGCCGATGAGAGTTCCGGCTTGAAAAGACTTAACGAGCTGGCGCAAAAGGAGTTGCGTGACCAGCCCGGATTTGTCGACAAGTTGAAGCAGCTACAAGCCTCGCTGGACTACGACGCGATGTTTGCTAAATCGCTTGAAAAACGTCCAGTTGTGTTGGGTTATTACCTCACCAGTGACCGCGATGGTCGCACATCAGGCGTTTTGCCCGATCCAGTGATGAACACGAAGTCGCTGCAGGGCCGCCCCATTACTTTTACCACCTGGAACGGTTACGGTTCCAATATCGCCCGGCTTGCCAATGCAGCACCCATAGCCGGGCATTTCAATCCGATCGCCGAGGCAGACGGTGTTGTGCGGTCGCTACCCTTGATCGCCGAGTACAAAGGGCAATACTACGAGTCGCTGTCACTGGCGATGTTCCGGATGTTGGCGGGTTCCCCGACTGTTGTTCCTGGCTTTCCCAAGGAGCGATTCCTGGCAAGAAGTTACCAGGGCCTTGAGAGCATACAACTGAAGCTGGGCAACAAGACTTTGGCGATACCGGTTGATGAGCGGGTGTCCTCGCTGGTGCCTTTTCGCGGGTTGGGTGGTCCCAAGGGCGGGTCTTTCAGGTATGTTTCGGCTGCGGATTTGTTATCCAAAGCTATCCCTGCGGGCGAGCTCAAAGACAAGATTATTCTGATGGGAACGACGGCTCCTGGTTTGCAGGATTTGCGCGTCACTCCCGTGAGCGAAATTTACCCTGGCGTTGAAGCCCACGCTAACGTTATATCAGGGTTGCTGGACGGCAAAATACTAGTCAAGCCGGACTACGCTATTGGGTACGAAGTGGTGGTTTTGTTATTGGCGGGTCTGGTTCTGGCGTTTGCTTTGCCTTTGGTGTCCGCGACCAGGGCGGTCATTCTGAGCGTAATAGTTATCGCGGTTCTGGGCGCATTCAATCTTTGGTTGTATCTGGGTTATGGCCTCGTTTTGCCATTGGCCGGCGCGTTGACCATGGCGATCACCGCATTCGCGCTCAATATGAGTTACGGCTATTTCGTGGAGAGCCGCTCCAAGCGCGAATTGGCGGCTCTATTCGGCACCTATGTGCCGCCTGAACTCGTTGACGAGATGGTCAAGGACCCTGCCAGTTACAGCATGCAGGCGACGAACAGGGAAATGACCGTCATGTTTTGCGACATGCGCGGATTCACAAAGATGTCGGAGCAGATGGAGCCGATCCAGTTGCAGTCGTTGTTGAACGGGGTCTTCAGTCGCCTGACGGGATTGATACGCGCCAACCGCGGCACCATTGACAAATACATGGGGGACTGTGTAATGGCATTCTGGGGGGCCCCGGTTGAAACGCCAGAACATGCCCACCTTGCCGTCAAGTCGGCGATGGAAATGGCTAATGCGGTTCGCGGAATCAACGAAGAGCACAGGACCAAGGGCATTCCCGAAATCGGTATTGGCATTGGGGTCAACACCGGTAATATGTGCGTTGGCGACATGGGGTCGAACATACGGCAAAGCTACACCGTCATAGGGGATGCCGTAAATTTGGGGTCCCGTCTTGAGGGCTTGTCAAAAATTTACGGCGTTGATATTGTCGTCAGTGAATCAGCCCGCAAACTGGCGCCGGATTTTGGGTGGCAAGAATTGGACCGGGTTCGGGTTAAAGGCAAGGACCAGGCGGTGGCGATATTCTGGCCGGTGGCGCCAGCAAACCGCATTGGCGCCGAAACAGAAACGGAATTAAAAGCCTGGGCGAGCTTCCTGAAAGCATATCGAGCCCAAGATTGGGACCAGTGTGATCTGCTCATGTTGAATTTGTTGCGAATGAATGCCAAAAAGTACCTTTACCACCTTTATGCGGATCGTGTAGCCTCCATGCGGCTGCTTCCCTTCGATCTGGAATGGGACGGAGCGACGAATTTCGAAACGAAGTAAAGGTTCGCCATGAAAGTGCGTGTGTTAGGCTGTTCCGGCGCAATTGCCAAGGACTGCCGAACCACGTCTTTTTTGATCGACGACGACATCCTGATTGATGCCGGGACAGGTGTTGGGGACCTTACGCTGGATGAAATGCGCGGCATCGATCACGTATTTTTGACCCATTCACATCTGGATCATGTTGCGGCACTCCCGCTGATGGTGGACGCAGTGGCTGCACGACGCAGCCAGGCTCTTCAGATTCACGCGCTTGCCGGCACGATATCGGCGCTCAAAGCCCATATATTCAACGATGTGATTTGGCCCGATTTCAGCCGAATCCCGACTCCCGAAGCCCCGTTTATAAGCTTTCACGAAATCTGCACTGGCCAAACATTGCAAATCAATCGGAAGTTGCTGGAAGTTCTACCGGCCGTGCATACGGTTCCGGCGGTTGGTTATGCCATCACGTCGGGTACGGGTTGCTGGGTTTTTTCGGGTGATACTGAGCGTAATCCGGCCTTCTGGAGTCGGGTGAACCAGCTTAACGTGGCGATGCTGGTGATTGAGACTGCATTCAGCAATCGGGAAAAAGACCTGGCCAAGTTAAGCTTGCACCTCTCGCCGGTGGTTCTGGCTGAAGAGCTGGATTGCATCGCGAAAGACCAGAACTACCCGATCTACATTACGCACACCAAACCCGCTGAAACCGATCTGATCATGGCCGAGATACAGAAATTCGACCAGACATCGGTGTCAGGCCCCAACGTAACCCACGACATTCGCTGGTTGCGGGCGGGACAGGAGTTCGACTTATGAACGCGGTCCTTAAACCTCCGGCAAGCGAGAAATCCTCCGAGCAGACCTTCTTCGAGAACCAGAAGTTACCGCCTGAAAAGCGTGGGGTTACGTTCGAGGCGCTCTTTTACAAGCAACTGCACAACGTAACCGCCCGCATTCACGACACCGAGAATCTTGAGCAAATCATGCTGGAGGCCAGCCAGGACATTTGTCGCTTGCTCAATGCAGATCGGTTGACTCTGTATGCAGTGAACGAAGACCGGACGGCCATCGTCTCTAAAGTCAAGACCGGTCTCAATAGCAGTCGGGATCTGAAATTACCGATATCGCCCCAGAGCCTCGCGGGTTACGCGGCGTTCAGCCGGCAGCTACTTAATTTGGCTGATGTCTACGACGATGAGGCGCTGAAGCAAATCCATCCGGCGTTGACATTTCTCAAAGAGGTCGACAAGCGCTCCGGGTACCGAACGCGCCAGATGCTGGTCGCGCCCATTCTTGACGGGGACGTATTGCACGGTGTGTTGCAGATTATCAACAACAAGAGCGACCAGCCATTTGGCACTCTTGAAGTAGAAGGCGTCGCACAGTTGTGCAAGACCCTGGCAACCGCCATCCGCCAGCGAATGCAAAGGGCCAGCGAGGCCACGCGGCGCAAGGCCACCAAGTTCGATGGGCTGGTGGCCGACAACGTCATAACCACTGCGGAGCTGGAGAAATGCCTGGTTGACGCCCGCACCGAAAGCAAGCCGGTTGAACATATCTTGATGGCGAATTTCAAGGTGCGTCCGGCGCAAATCGGCCCGTCATTGGCCAAATTTTTTGGTGTTCCGTACGAGCCATTCAATGCCGGCCGGATTCGCTCGGAAATGCTGCATGGGCCCCTGAAGCGCGAGTTTATTGAAGAGCAGGGTTGGGTTCCACTGGAGGAGTCACCAGAAGGACTCGTCATCATGTGTGTTGACCCGGAGGCAGTGCGCGGCGCACGGGTGGTGCCGCAAGTGTTTCCCCGGATCACCAAATTTGCCTATCGCGTGACTACCTTGACGGAGTTTCAGGAGACGCTTGGGCAGTTATTTGGGGCCGGAGCTGAAGGCGGCTCGATCGACCAGTTGCTGGCCGACATGGATGGTGGCCCGATAGACGATGGCAGCAATGACGACTCGCTGGAGTCGGCTGCGGCGGACAATGAACTCGTCAAGTTCGTCAACAAGGTCATCGTCGACGCCTATAACCAGAAGGTGTCGGACATTCATATTGAGCCCATGCCCGGCAAACTCAAAACCGGCATCAGGTTTCGTATCGATGGCACCTTGATGCCTTATATCGAGGTGCCAGCGCATTTTCGCCAGGCGATGGTCACGCGGTTAAAGATCATGTGCGACCTCGATATCTCGGAGCGTCGCAAGCCGCAGGACGGCAAGATCAAGTTCAAAAAGTATGGTCCGCTGGACATCGAGCTTCGGGTAGCGACCATTCCTTCTACAGGTGGCGTGGAAGACGTGGTGATGCGCATCCTGGCCGCCGGTGAGCCCATTCCGCTGGACAAGCTGGGCCTGACTCCCCACAACAAGGAGCGCGTGATCCGGACGGTCGAGAAACCCTACGGCTTGTTCTATGTCTGTGGTCCGACCGGTTCCGGCAAAACTACCACTCTGCACTCAATCCTCAAGCACCTGAACACGCCCGACACAAAAATATGGACTGCGGAAGATCCGGTGGAAATTACGCAGAAGGGGCTGCGCCAGGTCCAGATCAACAGGAAGGCCGGTATTGACTTCGCATTGATCATGCGGGCATTTTTGCGGGCCGATCCCGACATCATCATGGTGGGTGAATCGCGCGACAAAGAAACTGTTGCGATGGGCGTAGAAGCCTCACTCACCGGCCACCTCGTCTTTTCTACCTTGCATACCAACTCTGCGCCCGAGTCGATCACGCGTCTGCTGGACATGGGCATGGACCCTTTCAACTTTGCCGATGCACTGCTGGGCATTCTTGCGCAGCGGCTGGCCAAGAAGCTGTGCGACTGCAAGGAAGCCTATGTGCCGGATGCCGAAGAACTCCGGCTTTTTGCCGCCGAGTATGCGGAAGAATTGCGGCATTCGAAGGCATGGAAGCTTGACTATGCGGACGAGACCAGGAAACTGATCGAAACCTGGATCAAGACATATGGGCAGGACGGCCAACTCAAGTTTTACCGCCATATCGGTTGCGACAAATGCAACAAGACCGGTTACAAAGGGCGGATAGGCCTGCATGAACTCCTGATTGCCGACGATGACATCAAGAAGCTCATTCAGGAACGTGCCCGCGTGGCCGAAATTTTTGCGGCATCGGTCGAAGGCGGAATGCGCACGCTGAAGATGGACGGCATGGAAAAGATCATGATGGGCCTGACAGACATCAAAATGGTCAGGTCGGTTTGCATCAAGTGACACAAATGGAGCGACAAAAATGTCGCTCTACATTTTCGATAGCCGGAGAATCGGCTTTTCAACGACGAAGTGTCTGAACTTTCAAGTATTTCCCCCGGATCCTGACGAAAAATTGATTGGCATGGAATCTGCTGATAGGTAAGTTCTCGTTTGTTCACTTTCCCCAAGGAGTATTCATGAAACGTTCTTTGCAAAAGGGTTTTACCCTTATCGAATTGATGATCGTGGTCGCGATTATTGGTATTCTGGCCGCCGTGGCCTTGCCTGCTTATCAGGACTACACCAAACGGGCAAAGGCGTCCGAAATTGTGTTGGCTGCATCTGGCTGCCGCACCTCGGTTACCGAAGTGTTTCAATCAGCTTCCAGCTCCCCAGCTGCCGACTCTTTTGGTTGCGAGGCTAGCACGACCGCGCCAAGTAGATACGTTGCAGCGATCCATACCACCTCAGCCGGGGTGATCCAAGTAACCGCCGGTTCGGGAATTGATCCCACCGACGTTGATGGGAAAATCCTTACGCTCATCCCGTATAAAGATGCCACAAATCCAATGACTGCCACAGATACGGGCAAGGCGATTTTCAAATGGGTTTGTGGCGGGGCCGGCACGACGATTAATCCGAAATTTCTTCCTGGTTCCTGCCGCGGTTGACCTTGAATAGTTTTTCGGCTTACAAAAAACGCTCCTTCGGGAGCGTTTTTTTGTCGTTGCCTAAAGCCTTGGCAGGAACAGGCCTGGCGATTTTCGCTTCAAGCTGGTTAGTAGCCGAGCATTTCCGACCCTGGCTTTCTTTTCATTCTGAGCTCGTTGCCTTTTTTGCGCTCGCGGCATTGGTCTTTGGAATTCTGGTGGGGCGATCAAAGGTAATAGCCGTGCCATTCGCCTGCGTCCCAATATTGGTTGTAACGCTAGTCCCGTTGCTGCAGTGGATGACGAGACCGAGCTTCTTTGCAGGCGACCTGGTCATGTCGGTCTTGTACTTGCTGGTGTTGGCCTTTGCCGTGCTGGGTGGCTATTTTTTGAGGGATTCTTCCGAATCAGTCTCTGCTGGATTTCAGCCGCTAGCGATGACCATAACCGTGGCGGCTCTGTTGTCGGCCGGTATAGCGTGGTTTCAATGGCTTGGGGTGGACGACAACTACCGCCGGTTAATGGCTGCCAGCGAAATAGCTCGAGCAGGAGGCAATTTGGCGCAGCCCAACCATCTGGCGACGCTGCTGCTGGTGGGCTTGTCGGCATACGCTTACCTTTTTACGCGACAAGTCATTGGCAGGGTCACTTTTGCGTTAGGCGTTGTCTTCATGTCGATCGCGCTGGCTATGACCCAGTCTCGCACCGGAATACTAAGTGCGGTAGCAATCGCAGTGTTTTGGGCATTCAAGTGTCGAAACATTGCACCTCAGCGGTCCGCCTTTTTGTTGTTCCTTTGGGTCGCCGTCACGTTTGCAGCTACGCGCATCTTGCCTTTCGTGAGCGATAGGCTATTGATCACAAGCGGTGCGCTTCCCAGGTCAATTGGTGACAACGGGAGCCGCCTGGAAATGTGGTGGCAAGTGGTGATCGCCATTGGTCAGTCTCCATGGGTCGGATATGGCTGGAATCAAACATTCACAGCCCAAACGGTTGGTGCACTGGTGCACCCCGGGGAACTGACCTACCTCTACGCCCACAATGTTGTGTTGGACCTCGTTGCCTGGAACGGCATTCCGTTGGGACTATTGATAGTCACGGCAATCGGTTATTGGTCCTGTTCGCGTATGGTGCGGGTCAAAAGCGGCGAAGGGGTTTTTGCATTTGCCGCCCTCATTCCAATTGCTCTGCACAGTTTGCTGGAGTATCCGTTTGCGTACGCCTATTTTCTGGTCGCAGCGGGTCTTCTGATCGGAATTGTGGAGGCATCGCTTTCACGTGCAAAGACCCTGAATATTGGTAGGGCCTGGGTCAGTGCTGTGTTCAGTCTGTGGGCGGTAGTCGGCTTGTGGGTGGCGTACGAATATGTGCAAATCGAAGAGGATTACAGGATCGTGCGCTTCGAAACATTACGCATCGGAACGACCCCTTCGTCTTACTCCGCTCCGAAAATCCGTCTTTTGTCCCATATGAAGGGCATGCTCCTGGCTGCCCGAGTTACAGTGAAACCGGCCATGACCGCTGACGAAATTAAATTGTTGCAGAAAGCGGCCTCACGCTTTCCTTATGGATTGTTATCCTACAAATATGCTGTAGCCCTGGCCTTGAACGGCCAGCTTGTTGATGCAAGCCGGCAAATGGCAGTGTTGAGAGGTGTCTTTGGTGAAGAATATTACGCACAGAGCAGAGCAGCCTTTCGGCGATTGGGGAAGGAAAAATTCCCTCAATTGACGGAGGTGTCGTTGCCATGAGGAACCAAAGAGCTTGCGAATTTTGGTAGTTCGGCGATATACGCAAAGCAACCCGTCAAACAGGCCATTTATTTTGGATTCCATGTATGAAAGTGGACTATTGGTTGCGGCGCTACTGCCTTGGCTCAATCCATTTTCCCCCGGGCCGACTCCTCAGGTTGTGCAGAGTTTGGTCAGTTTGATATGCGTTGCCTTGCTGTTCCTGGCCTATTTGCGGCCAATGGATCTCGTTAGCTTGGTGAGGCTTTCCGCCCGTGCCTGGCTGATAGCGGCTTTGGTCAGCAGTGCGATTGGCTTGCTGCAGTATTACGGCACTTCCGCCGTTTTCACGCCATGGATCAACAGCGAAAAGCTTGGCGAGGCTATCGCCAACCTGCGCCAGCGCAACCAGTTCGCGACACTGACGAACATGGACTGGCGGCCCTGCTTTGGTGTGTCACCTGCCACAGGCGGCCATTCGCGTCGCCTGAAGAAGCGACACATTCATCCCTGGTCACCGCGCCCAAATTTCCGACGGCCTGGTCTCTCGCGGCTGCAGTGCTCTTGGCGATTGGCAATGCAGCATCTTCTTCTCGCACAGGATTGCTTGAGCTGTTGATGTTGGCGGGCATGTTTCTGGTGTGGGGATGCTTCAAGCAGCCAGGTGTACGCCGTGTAATGCTGGCCGCGGCGCTTGCATATTCAGTGGCCGTTTTTGCGCTACCAAGACTGGCCGGCCTGGACCCAACGTCCCATGGAATGTTGGCCAGATTGCACGAGGGCGCTCCGGAGTGTGATAGCCGCCTGACCCTGTGGAGGAACGTCCTGTATCTGATTGCCCAGAGGCCCTGGTTGGGCTGGGGCTGGGGCGAACTGGACTACGCCCATTTCATGACGCTTTATCCTGGCCCCAGGTTTTGCGAAATTCTCGACAACGCCCATAACCTGCCGCTGCATCTTGCGGTGGAGCTTGGCCTGCCAGTGGCCATGCTATTTTGTGGATTGGGTTTTTGGCTGGTGTGGCGGTCCCAGCCCTGGCGGGAGGCCAATCCGACATGCCAAATGGCGTGGGCGGTGCTGGCATTGATCATGCTGCACAGCATGCTGGAATACCCTCTGTGGTACGGGCCGTTCCAGATCGCCGCCGGTCTGTGCATCTGCTTGTTATGCTCTACCGGAAGGACGGTGCATGCAGACACCGCCGGGACGGAGAAACGACACAATGAACACGTCGCTGTTCCGCCGCGTATTGCCAAGGTAGTCGCGGGATGTCTATCGCTGCTGATGCTGGCCGGCGTCGCCTATGCGGGGTGGGATTACCACCGCATAAGCCAGATCTACCTCGCTCCCAACATGCGTTCGCCGGCCTATAGGGAAAATACGCTGGAGAAGATCGGCGGCTCATGGTTGTTCCGCAACCAGGTGCGGTTTGCCGAACTCACCACGACGGAAGTAACCGCAGACAATGCCGCCCA
>JANMWO010000055.1:0-10440 GCA_031394025.1 Acidobacteriota bacterium | reverse complement strand
TCACTTAAAACCGATACACCACCCGCCTGCGGGTAGTTCGAAAACGGCAACGGGGACGCAAAAGCAAATGCGCCCCCGTCACCGATTTCAAGTATCGACTGAAGTTAGTAGTTCACCTTCAGGGCCAACTGCATGGTACGGTTGCCGTTGGCACCGCTGATGATGCCAAACGTGCCGGGCTGGTTCACAGTCAAACCAGGATTACCCCAGGTTGGGTGATTGAAGCCATTAAACGCTTCAGCACGGATTTGAGCGGTCAACTTCTCTCTAAACTTAAAGCCTTTGAAGATAGAGAAGTCCATGTTGAAGGTTGACGGTGAGGGCAGATCCGAGAGCACCAGTTAGGGATTTAAGCATTGCCGTTATTGTTTCCTTGTTGATTATTTCTTGTGGATTGGTAACGGCCTTGCGCCTGCCTTGTCGATGGCTCGCTGGTAATCCGCATCGAGCCTCATTACCAAATAGTCGCTAAAAAGTTGCTTACCGGGAAATTTGACCCGATAAAGTCGCTCTAACTCGGCGGGCCTTACAATGCTGTACCCATGTGGAACGTCAAATATTGTTGGACTAGGTTCCTTCAGATCCAGAGATTCCACCAAGTCCTCTTCCACTACTTTGCCGTTCTTTACGCGTGTTCGCTTCAGTTGAAAGCAATTTAAATCGGGGGCAACCCATAAGGTAGTAACGTCATCATCGCTGAGGGGTCCTATTTCTTCCTCAATCACTTCGATCACCTTAAACCCCTTGATTTCACTTTCGCCTACCCTGCGCCAAGTAGTTTCGTCCGTAAGCCCCTGGCAGCTATAGCGAACCCCAATCCTGCTCAACTCCTCTGCGTCGGCCAATGGCCTGACAACCGCTGCTTTAATTAGAGCGTTTGTGTCAATGTACACCCTCTTCCGCATGTTGAGCAAGGAGGAATATTCACCACGTAAACCTTCGTCATTGTCTGGAGGGTCGTGCTCCCCAAAATAAGCAGTGCTCCCATCGGGAGCTTGAGCATACCTGCGGTGTAATTGAAATGGGTGGGCACCACCATAAGTCGAAATGATAGTCGCTGAGAATGGACGCAATGCTTTTCCAGTCTGCTGACCGAAAATTGAAACCGATGAAAAAACAGCGATTGCGAAAATTGCAGTGAAATTTGTCATGCTATTGAATTCCGTCCTGACAAAATGTAAACGCCGCCAAATTGCACGCTGTCTCACTCATGCAAGCCGAAGGCCGTGGATCGTTGCTCTGAGTACCAGTTTTTGTGCATCGATCCTTACGGCACCATCCTGGAGCCACCTCGCCACCAGCCTTGCAACACTGGTCTTCCTTCCTACAACTCCACTGAATCCTGCGCCCTAGAGGAGCCTCAGTGTTTCCGTCATTACAGGAGGAAACAGTTAACCCATCCGCGCATAGCGGCTTATTTCCAGGACGCTTCTGAAACTGAACATAAGCAAGAGTGAAGGCAAGCTGAGCCGAGAGGCAAAATCCACGATGTACGGAGGTAGTAATGTACACCCCATCATCAAAAAAGTCCCAAGGCATCGTCGCAAAGGTCGAAACAGTTCCGCCTTGCAATTCTCCGCCAGGCACAATTAAAATTACTCCAAGCGAACTCTCGATCTGTACATCAACAGAATAGGTGTGAACGAAACTGCTTCCGTAGGTAAATCCGTAGGCGTAGACTTGAGTGTCATCAGACCACATATCTAGGGTGGTTGAACTAGAGTCGGGCATCCATGCTTGTGCGTACACAAAATCAGGAGCAGCAAGCGAGAAGCCGAGGATCAAAGCGAAAGATGTAAACGATGTGAAGTTTTTCATATGATTCCTAATTTTTGTTCCTAATTGCCTAAGTTTTTCCTTGCGGAACCTTGGCCGACATAATCTTCATCCGGCTTTTGACATGCTCCTTTACATGGGCGCGAACCTTCGCCGACAGGTCAAAATCTATAGGATCGAGACTATTAAATGTCTTTACCGCTAGTGCCTGAAGCGCCCGCCCCGCAGCGTCGTACTCCGCCTGACTCTTACTCGCGACCATCCTCGAATGAGTTGCCAGGTATTCCCCGGTGGTCCTATCTACTAATGCCAATAGCTTGTCGATCTGAGCCGTAGTCAGGGTTCGATTCGTAGCCCCGCAGGCCAGGGAAAAGTAATGGTGTGAATACGATTGCCTACGCAGTTCATCGGCAATGGTATTTTTACTATTCGGATTTTTCATGAGGATGTGGAAGAGATGGACATACGCGACGTCGTCGGGTATCAGTTGTGGGCTAATGGAACCATCGACTTGGATCTCTGAGGTTGGGAACGGGAGAGGGGGTAGGGCTTGACTAAGAGCTTCACGTTGAAAAAACATTACTGTGGTGATCACAGTATTTAAGAGTGAGCCTAAACGGAGGCTAGAATAACTATTTCGCATGGTCTTTTCCTTTGTTATACAGAGTTTCTTTCCCTGCGAGACTTACTAGTAACTTACATACTTACTAAGTAATGTAAGTATCTACTTGTTTGTCTAGGAAGCAAGCGAAACTAAGTGGCTAGATGTAACATTAATCCCTATTCTCCAAAACGATTAATGAAGAGAGAAACAAGAATGAAGACAAGTCCCGTATTGTCTAAGACATCATGCGCATAAGCCAATCTGGCAGTCGTTTCCGCCGTTGCTGATGGCAAACGGCAGCCATCCGCCAGAACAAAGTCACTGGGCCCAGGCGTGTTGGCCGCAAACCTGCGGTCATCTGATGGCCAAATGGAATTTCGTAGTTTCCGCTTATTATAAGGCGCTTTGAAATCGCCAGCTATGCCAGCGTTGCACCTATGTACAGTGCCGGTTGAGGTAGTGTTTACAACCGCCAAAAGGTAGAACCATGTCGGGTGCTAGCCAAGTAGCCCGCCACTATCCCATATTCCAATCGGCACAATCAACAAAAGCGAACACCCTTAAGCCAAAAGGCCATGCCCGTGAGCAAAGCCTCGGATGGATTTTGCTTCCAGACTACGACGGGTTATACGGTGAATAACGGGTGGAAGGACTTGTAAACGATCAAGTTTTCATCTCATGGCATTCATATTTCAAAAGAAGGCCAATCAATGAACCGGTATGGCGTGAAGTGCTCAATCGACTGGTGCAATGCTACGTGACGGCAGGCGGCGTTTCCCCCATTGTGATTGATCTGCCGCCGAGCAAAACTACTACCAATTCATTTTAGCGCGACCAAAGCGCCTGCGGGTAGTTCGAAATCGGTAACGGGGACGCAAAATGGAAATGCGCCCCCGTCACCGATTTCGATTATCGACTGAAGTTAGTAGTTCACCTTCAGGGCTAACTGCATGGTGCGGTTGCCGTTGGCACCGCTGATGATGCCAAACGTGCCGGGCTGGTTCACTGTCAAACCAGGATTGCCCCAGGTTGGGTGATTGAAGCCATTGAACGCTTCTGCACGGATTTGAGCGGTCAGCTTCTCTCTAAATTTAAAGCCTTTGAAGACAGAGAAATCAATGTTGAAGATTGACGGCCCGCGCAGATCTGGTGAGAAGCGCGACGTGTTTCCAAAGGTGAAGTTGCCAGCTTGTGAGAACACGCTGGTATCGAAGTAGGTTGGTGTTCCGCCAGTGCCCAGGCGTTGGTCAATAGGGCCGGTTCTTACTGCCGACTTGCCATTGTTATTTGGGCGTTGGCCAGGGCAACCGATCTGGCAGTTGTTGCCGCCGTTGCTGATTGCAAACGGAATGGCTGTTTGGGCAACGTAGATGCCGTTAATCTGCCATCCACCGAGGACGAAATCCACAGGCTTGGGCATGTTGGCAGCAAACTTACGATGATGGCCAACCGGAATTTCGTAGTTGCCGCTGATGACAAGGCGCTTGGAAACATCTTGCGAAGAAAGGGATTTTTCAGCTTTACGATTGTAATAATCCTGCTTGGAACCCACGGCTCCGTAGAAGTTCACAGTAGAGGAGACGTCATCAATCGTCTTGCCGCCGGTGAAGCTGGCCAACAACTGCAAGCCTTGGGAGAAGCGCTTGTTAGCTTCAAACGTGAATGCATTGTAGTTAGAATTGCCCTGCGGAATTCGGAACGGCGAAACCCCGGTGTATTGAGGGTATGCCGTCAGTAATTGCCGTCGCGAAGTGGTTGGCCCGGTGAACAGCGCCGACGTGGTGTTCACACCCGCCAGCCGATAGAACGGATTAGTCACGTTGTCGTTTAACGTATTGCCTAAAGCGAAAGCCGAAGCTGGCAATTGATTCAAGTTGATGCCGCCTTCGCCGTCGATCAGATGATGACCGGTGCTGGCCAGGTAGCCTGCCTCGAATACCCATCCACCCTTGACTTCGCGCTGCAGGTTCGCATTCCATTGCTGAATCATGGGGTTCTGGTTGTCGATGAATATACCACTGCCAATGCCCAGGCCGATGTTGGTGCCAGGACCGCCAGCAGCACCCAAAGGAAGGTTGTAGCCTGCCGGGTAAGGGTTGCTCCAGGTGGTTAGAATAGTTGCGTAATTGTCGTTGGTGACGGCAAACGGAGTGTTGTTTTCAAATCCGATTACACCAGAGCTACCAGAGGTGCCAGCCGCCGTAATGGCCGAGCCGGAGTAAGTGATGCCGTAAGCTGCGCGGAACACGGTCTTAGGAGTGATCTGGTAAGCGAAACCGAAACGTGGACCGAAGTTGTTCAAATCGGTAGGAACCTGACGCCGGTTGTCGGCATCCTGGAACACGAACGCGCCTTTCAAATTGGGAAAAGCAGGAACCTTGCCCGCAAGTGGTGATGTGACTGCCAAATCGAAATGGTTCAGCCGGTTGTAGCGTTCCGTTCGGGGCTGTTCCGCTTCGTAGCGCAAGCCAATGTTCAGGGTAAGCTTGCGGCTCAACTTCCAAGTGTCATCCACATAAAAAGCGAAGTAGTTGGCAGCAGTGGCGTTAGAGAAGCTGTGGCTGATGCCGCCGCCGTTGTTGGGAATTCCAAGCAGGAAGCTGGCAAATCCGAAGCCTTCAATTTGGCTTGTGGAAAGCAGGTCTTTCTTGGTTGGCGTATTGCCGAAACCATACTGGCCGCTGGGGTTACCATATTGCGTGAAGTTCAACATTAACTTGCGGTATTCCCCGCCAACCTTGACGGTGTGCTTGGTGAAGACTTTGCTGATGTCACCGCGGGCTGTATAGGCGTAAGCTTTGATGTCTAAATAGGTGAATGTGTTTTGACCAAGATTCGCAACGCCGGTTCCAGCAATGTTTGGGAACTCAGAATTATTCAAGGCAACGATTCCATCTAATTCTTTAGGGAATCCCAGGGAGCTAGGCTTGGTACCGGTGGAGAACGGATAGCGGGTAACGTCCTTCTGGCCGAAACCCAAGCTGAAGTTCACGATGGTGGTGGGCGTCATCGAATACACAAAGTTGCTGGTAATATTCGGCAAGGTGCTGGTTGTGTTTCCGTCACCAATACTGGTGCCGATGTTGCCAAATCCGTTGAACGGAAGGTTGGGGCCATTATCGTAGGAACCGCGTGCGAACATTCTCAGCTTTTCACTAAAGTAATGATCCAGGCGGGAATCGAACTTGTTATCGGTGCTGCGCTGTTTGCCTTGCGCGATGAAATTGTTCGATCCAATGGTGGTTGCACCAGCGGTAATGTTCTGGGTGTTGTTCGGTTGTGGCCAGAACTTCAATAGACCTCTGGAAATATTATCAATCCGGTTCTGAGGAATGATGTTACCAGGGAACGCAGTACGGGAGCCCAAGGTACCGCCGGAGAACGTCAGCGGATCATAGATAACGATCAGTGGGTTGCCAGCGCCGGGATTTGCCTGACGGAGGTTGGAGAAGTTTCCGTCTCTCCATTCCTGAATCGGCACAGTTGCCGTGGGCACCTGAATGCTGGAATTCTTGGTGAACTGATGGCTCCAAAACAAAAAGGTCTTATTGTGGCCATCATAGATGTGAGGGATCACGACTGGTCCGCCGACATTGAATCCATATTGGTTGAACGAGCAGCAACTGGGGCGCTTTACGCCATTGCGGTTGTTTCCCCAGCTATTGGCATTCAGTGCCGGGTTGCGGAAATATTCAAATAATCCGAAATGCGGAGTGTTGCCGCCGCTGCGAGTGGTTGAGGTGAGTACACCGCCGCCAGTTCGTCCATATTCGGCAGCGAGAGAGTTCTTGATCACAGTCACTTCAGCGATGCTATCCATAATTGGTATGTAGCCGCCGTCGTTGATGCTGACGTTGTTTTCCGGAACAATGCCGGTGTTGCCGTCAATCAGGATTTCGCTGGTAGCGTTGCGACCGCCGCTGATCCAAGGGGTGGAACCACCGCCACCGGGGATGACGCCCGAAGTGAGGGTGGCCACTGAAAACGGGTTGCGACCGGTGGGCAGATCCAAAATCTGTCGTTGGGTGATGGTGGTGGCCGCGCTGGATGTTTCCGTCTTCAACTGGGCAATGTCAGCCGTCACTTCTACAACTGTTGTGACATCGCCCACTCTCATGGCGATATCAACAGTTACGGATTGGCTGGCATCCAACTGGATTCCGGTAGTAATGAACTTGGAGAAGCCGGTTTTTTCAGCCGTGACCTTATAACTGGTGGGCAACAGACTTGGTTGAACAAATCGGCCATCGGCACCGGAAGCCTGAGTCTGTTTGAAGCCGGTACGTTCCGCTTCAATGGTGATTTTGGCTCCGGGGATTGCTGCGCCACTGGCATCTGTGACGCGACCCGTAATGGTTCCTGTAGGCGCTTGGGCCGCTGCAGGAATGCAGAGCAAAACGGATAGAATTATGCTCTGGAAAAAAGACTTAGTCATCTTGGACTCCTCATGTTTTGAACTGGGTTTCAAACTGACCCCGACAATTCGGCTGCGGTGAACCTTACTGTTGTAGTCGCTATCATACTGCAATCGGCACAATCAACAAAAGCGAACACCCTTCAGCCAAAGGACCATGCCTGTAAGCAAGGCCTCGGATGGATTTTATTGAGTATCTACCCATCGCTTACAGAATACAACGGGTTACACGGTGAATCACGGGTGTAAGGACTTGTAAACAATCGAGTTTTCATCCCATTGCATTGATGTTTCAAAAGAAGGACAATCAAGGCACCCGTATGGCAAACTCGGCGGCATACCCTAAAGATTCGCTGGCTGGCCCCACTCCAACTCTTCCAGTTGCTTCGGAAATTCAGGCCCAGTTAAAACATATTCTGGCTAGCCCGTCTTTCCAGGGCAGCAAGCGTGGTCAACAGTTTTTGGAATACGTTTGCCTCAAGGCTTTGTCTGGGGAAATGGGTTGCCTGAAAGAGCGTAGCATTGCGGTGGAAGTGTTCGGACGTCAACCCAATTCCGATATGGGGGACGACACCATTGTACCGATCGGTGCGCGTGAAGTGCGCAAGCGACTGGCGCAATACTACGTGTCGGCTGGTCAGCCACCCAGGGATTGGAACATTTCCTCAAAGGAAGACGGCTCGGCTGCCGAGGATTATTTCCTGGTGTGTCGGGTGAAGACTCCCATCGCTGGGGGAGCGCAGTTTGTGGTTGCTGGTGTGAAGCAATTTGGGACAGAAGCAGCGGGCAGGCTGGTTGCCGATCTGGAACAACTGGGTGCCATTCTTCGAACCTTGCCACAGGGCTGGGAGAATCAGAATCTACAGTTAGTGCTGCATTCCAGAGTGATCAGCAACACACCGGCACAACCAGAAGTGGTTGCCTGGCACGTTTGGTAACGCATGCCGGTGATTGTGTCTCTGCTGCGCGGCGTCAATGTGGGCGGTCACAACAAAATCAAAATGGAGGCATTGCGAGGCCTCTACGATTCACTGGGACTCAACGACGCGACCACCTTCATTCAGAGCGGTAACGTGATTTTCAGGGCAGAAGAAAATCATCTGCCGGGGTTAGCGCAACGGATTGAGAGCGCTATTGAAGCAGACTTCGGCTTTCGCCCCAGTGTTGTGCTGCGCACTCATGCTGAGTGGAAAGAAGTGATCGCAAACAACCCATTTGCTAAAAGGTCAGGCATAGATCCGGCCAAGCTGCTTGTCAATTTTCTGGCCACAGATCCTGGGCAGGAAGCCTGGAAAAAGCTTATTGCTATTGAGACTGATCCAGAGGAGGTGCAGGCTGGGGGTCGGGAGCTTTACATTTATTTTCCGAACGGGCAGGGGAAATCAAAGCTTCCGGTTGGGCGTATTGATAAGGCGTTGGGAATCCCCATGACTGGTCGCAATTGGAACAGTGTTTTGAAGCTTGGGCAGATGGCTGAGGGGCTGGGCTAATATGGATTGAGAGTAGAAGCGTCACATGATCATTGAAATCCATAAACCCGAACTTGAAAACCTCATCCGCAATAGGATGGCTAGCGGCGAATTTCAGAATGTCGAAGACGTTCTAATTCAGGCATTGAAATCTTCACCTACGCACGATCCGCTGCCGGTATCTGCGCAAAAACCGAAGAAGCCCCTTGGACAGTTTCTTCTAGAATCCCCGTTGCGTGATTCCGGGTTGAAACTGGAACGGCAGATAGATTACCCCAGGCCCATTGATCTGTGAGTGGATTTCTTGTTGATACCAATGTCATTTCCGAATTCACCAAGCCCCGACCCGACGCGCGGGTAATCCATTGGCTGGACGCTGCTGATCCAGAAAATCAAAAGATTGGCTTGGGGTGAACTGCTTCAATACCCGCGTAAC
The DNA here is from genome assembly GCA_031394025.1 of Acidobacteriota bacterium. Lineage (GTDB taxonomy): Bacteria > Acidobacteriota > Terriglobia > Bryobacterales > Bryobacteraceae > JANXSF01. Next base: position 1,741 of record JANMWO010000055.1, on the reverse strand, counting down.
GTCTGAAATCATCTACATCGAAAGTTAGAAGGCCCATTGTTTGCCAATGGCCGGGTCGCCACATTCCAGAACTCCGCGATATTCTGAAGCGTAAAGTAGACAGGCGTATTAGCGGCAAGTAGCCGATGCACAGCAGCTACCGCTACAGAATGATGAGGATGGAGTGGTTCGACGCTGCGTAAAAGAATGTTGGTGTCGGTAAGAATGCTCATCTATCCGCGATGTGAATAAATCGTTTCACGGCTGATGGCATCGTCGGACAGAACCGGTGTAGTACGGGGGTGGCTTTCAGCCCAAGTTCGAAAGGCTTCGGCACGTTCAGCAGGGGAAAGTGCGGATCTGCTGGGTATGGCCTGTGACCGCAGTTCTTGTTCCACATTTAGCGGCGCCGACAAACCTTGTGCTTTAACATGAGCAATCAACTCCACCGTAAATAGTTCTTTTTTCGCCAGCGGCAGAGATTCGAACTGTTCGATTAGTTGGGTAGTTCTTGCACTCACATCTTTATTTTAGCTTACAAATTCGCCAAACGAGTATCGGCATCGCCGAACTTATCCAGCTTGATTCCCATGCGATCCATGATCCCTAAATACAAGCTGCACATCTTGCGATTCTCTACGCCGGCCTTGTAGTAATCCAGTGAACGTCCAGTCTGGAGCGTTCCGCCCAGGCCTCCAGCCAAAACTACGGGCAGCCTGAAGTTGTCGTGCTTTCTGCCGATCCATAAATTGGAAAGCCACATGAGGCAAGAATTATCCAGCACTGTTCCATTGCCTTCCGGCATGCTATCTAACTTGGTTGCCAGGTAGGCTAGCTGGCTTAAATGGAAACTGGCGATGCGTTCGTAACTGTCGGAATTATTGTCGTGCGATGCGGAATGGTGGCCGTCCTTTACGTTTAGGAACGGATAAATTTGGGCTGAAAGATCGCGAGCCAACAATAGCGAAGCTACTCGTGTTTTGTCGGTCTGAAAGGCAATGGCAATGATGTCGCACATCAGGCGGGCATGTTCGCGCAGGTCTTCCGGCAAGCCGTTCGCCGGACGTTCCATGGTGAACACCGAGCGATTTTTTGCCTTGGCCGCATCTTCCGCCACATCCTTGGTTTTACGCATGCTTTCCACGCGCTTTTCCACTTCACGCACGCTGGTTAGATATTCATCCAGCTTGCCCTTGTCGGTGGAGCTGATCTTTTTGCTGAGCATTTCCGCACGATCTTTCACGCGGTCAAGAATGCTCATGTTGCGCAAGCTGCCACGATTCTCAAACAGGTTATCGAACGCAAGCGATGGATACACTTCGTTGGGCACCGGAGAATCGGGAGACTGCCAGGAGATGTGCGAACTGTAGGCCAGCGAAAAGTTCGACTCATGATAGCCCGTCATCGGCTGCTCACATGCCAGCACAATGCTGGATTGCGCAGTGTCTTGCCCCACATGATTGGCGATCATTTGATCTACCGTCATGCCCGCTTTGATGATGGCGCCCTTTTGAATAGTAGCGCCAGACAGCAGGCTGCCGGTCTGCGCGGGATGAATGCCCTGACCGGTGGCCGCTTTGTTAAACAGCCCGTCAATCACGTTGATCTTATGCTTCAATGGCTCAAGCACGGATAGCGTTTTGCTGAGCTTCATATCAGCGCCGTTGCCCGTGGAACTCCAATGATCTTCATTGATGCCATTGCCCATAAACATCACCGCGAAACGCTTGGGGAATGCGCCTGGTGTATCGGCAAATACTGG
>JANMWO010000046.1:0-2326 GCA_031394025.1 Acidobacteriota bacterium | reverse complement strand
CTTCACGGTTCTTTAATTCCCGAATTTCCTGAGCTTCCACTTCCGCTGCATTGTAAAGACAACCGGCGTTGAAGAAATAAGGTGGTAGAAGGTGGAGGCTAGGATTGGATCGCACGCGGAAAACAGGTGGGACGATGGAGGGCAGCATTGTCCTATCAAGCGCATCTGCGTAACCGATTATGTCTAAATCTTCAACCCGCCAGGGGATTGCCATAGATCTTAGTATAGCTTCCGGCGGATATAGGCTAGGCATGCCTGCTGCAATTCTTCGAAATCGTCTCCCCTTGGGGTGTCGATTGGAATCGTGTCGACACCTTCGGACTTACAGTGGCGGAATAGCGCCCTAACACTCGGATTTCTTGCTGCGAGGGCGCGAGGAGCGAAAACGGCTTGCAGGTGGGGGCTTCCTTGAACTGGAACGTTTTCTGGAATGCGCACTTCGTGCGTCCAGTGCCGCCCGTGCTGATCCTTGCCAATCAGCCCCAGCGGGCTATTGTGACATGGCGGCACACCCTCAACATATTCCTTCGGATCATTGAATAATGCCATCATTGCCTGGCTGAGGTATTGGCGATGTTCGGGAATTGGCATCTCATTCTTGTCAAGGAAAGTTTTTTCGGATTCTATAGTGTTTGGACGAGTTATGTGGCCAAACAATCCACCGGAATCGAACGGAGTGGCTGCACCTATTTCCTTGTTTTCCACTTCCAGTGAGGATGCAAAGAGTAACCCACATGCAGTGGTCGGGTAGCGGAACGTGGCAGCATAGAAAAAGACATCGTTACTTGTACCGAGTTTGATTTCAGCGCAATTTTTTAAGGGAACTCCGCGTTCCGTTGCTAACTTGGCCTGCGAAAGAATACGTTGAGCAGCGCAAACTTTCGTGAAATTGCTGCGCGTGGTGGAATGGGCTAGAAAAAGTCCTTCGCTGAGTTTTGTAGCGAATGGTGACGGTTCAAATGGACGTCCCAATTGTTGCGCATGAGTAACCAATTCCTGGGTAAGTCGGGTGAAGTTCGCTTGCCGTTCGATGCGGGAATTCGACATGTATTTTAGATTTAGATGGCAACGAGTGTCATTGCAATTAGTATAGAGATCTTATCATGTCTTATGCTTGAAACTTGGTTCGCAAATCCCACATACCAGGTGAACTTAGCATACCCTTATCGAACAGCACCTAACGCTCTCTATCGATGAAAGATACTTTGCTCCTCCCCATAAAGTCTTCCCTCTACTCCGACGATGAACCACCATCATGTCCTTGCAAGATACTCTGACTGATTCCCTATCGGAATTGGACCGCGCTTTTAACAGCGTGGAAGTGGCTCTGCGGGAAAGTGAGGATCGGTTTCACAGCTTTCTGGACGAAGTGCCTATTGCCTACCATGAGATTAATAGTGAAGGCGTTGTCATGCGTGTGAATCGCATGGAATGCCAGATTCTGGGCTACACTGCCGATGCCATGGTGGGGCATCCTGTCTGGAATTTTGTTGCTCCGGATGAGCAAGCCGAAAGCCGTGAAGCGGTGCTGAATAAAATTTCAGGACAGCGGAAATTGGGCGTGTTTACGCGCAATTACATCAGCCACAATGGGTCGCGATTGGTGATGGAAGTTCATGAGAATTTGATGCGAGACCGGCGTGGCAAAGTGACCGGTATTCGGTCGGCGCTGATTGATATCACGGCCCGTAGAATCGCCGAAGAAGCGCTGGAATTGAAGGCTGGGGAACTGGCTGCCATGAATCTGGAACTGCAGCAATTCGCCTACGTCGCCTCGCACGATCTACAAGAGCCGCTGCGCAAAATCCAGGCATTTGGCGACCTGCTCAAGACGCGCTGTACAGACACGCTGAGTGAGCAAGGCCATGACTATTTGAATCGAATGCAAAACGCCGCAGGGCGCATGCAACGGTTGATCAACGATCTGTTGTCGCTATCCCGAGCTGGCACGCGCACCCAAAAATTCATTCCGGTGAACTTGAACAGTATTGTTCGGGAAGTACTGTCCGATTTGGAAATTCGCATTGCCCAGGTAGGGGCAAAGGTGACCACTGGAACCTTGCCCACCATTCACGCTGATCCCGTGCAAATGTCGCAACTAATGCAGAATCTTATCGGAAATGGTTTGAAGTTTCATGCCCCGACGGAGGTCCCCATTGTGGAGATCAGCGGGTGCGTGCTAGCTGACGGTATCCATTGCCAGTTGATTGTGGAAGACCACGGCATTGGGTTTGATGAAAAATATATTGAGCGCATCTTTCAAGTTTTCCAGCGCCTGCATGGCCGCAGTGAATTTGAAGGGACAGGCATTGGTCTATCCGTTTGC
>JANMWO010000034.1:0-17043 GCA_031394025.1 Acidobacteriota bacterium | reverse complement strand
TCAAAGAATTGTCCACCGTCTTGTGCGGTGGCAACGGTAACGCTAACGTAAGCGCTTAAAAGTATGGTGAGAATGAATCGCATCAGATGGGCGAACCTAGCTATTTAGGTCCCTGGGTGCATGTTATCACACGGGCGGGATGGGGAATTTAGAGTGCTGGTTCAAAGTAGATTCAGGTGTTGAAGATCCTGCTGGGTCCAGCATGCCTGCCTCTCAATGATTGTCTTCAGGGTCTTAACAGAAAAAGTGTCACCGCCGGCATGAGGGGCAACAGTAACTCGGCGACCGTCAGAGTGATGGTACCTTCGGTGAGATCCGACTTGGCGAACGAAAGTAAAACCATCCCGCATGAGGGCCGCAATAAGTTCCCTGGCCGTGATGGAACGGAGTTGTCGATAGTCAATTGCCATGCAAATACGCTTTCAAGTTTCTGTTGCGGCTACATAGTGACAGCGATGCGTGGCGAATCCTGGGAAATCTCGGTGACTTCAACTTCGTCCGCAGGACCTTCTGGGATTGATTTCCCTTCCAGTGCGAACTCTTGAATTATCATTTGAATAACCTCGTTGATGTTTCGAAGTGCCTCTTCTTTGGTACATCCCGAGGTGGCAGCACCGATACCCAACAAGGCTGGGCAATAAGCATGCCAAGCGGGGTTGCCTAGTGCGTCCTCGTCGGGCTCGATTACAACCTTAAAAGCATAGGTCTTCATATGGGGACTGTATTTGTAGTGTAAGCATAAATAAGCAACGCGTCAAACCGCTTTGTCATGGGACTGCGGATATTTAAAGTTACCCGGCTCATCTTGCACAAATCATCGTATCTTCAAATCGCCGGTGTGGGAAACAGCGCGTAGCAACAAACTTTCGCCGGGCTTACCAGGAACGACTGCGGCCCCAAACATGGTTTGAGACGTCGCACCCGCGTTTTTTTCCAGCAACTTTGGCCTCCTGACCGGTTTAGCAAACTGGGAATGGCGAAATTTAATTACGTCGTCTTAGTGTAAGCTACCGGTGTAAGCTACCGAAAATCAGCGCACCCGATGCCGAAGCTTTGGTAGGCGGGGGCGGCGGTCCTTGTGCAAATAACTGGCTGATGACTAAGCCAAAAAATGCAAGTTGCGAAGAAGCTTCAGTGGAATTTGGTCAAGCCGTTCGATGGTCATTACATAACTAACAACAGCGAAGAAGTTGCGCGCTATCGCGACCTTTTTGCGCTCCTACCTTTTCTTGCTGACTAGTTCCGATACGTCCACGATTGCATTCTTCCAGCCAGGAGTTTGAAGGGCTTCGGCCCGCGCTTCAATGGACCGCGCCTCCTTCGATCGACGAATCTTACGAAGGACATATGCATAGTTGACCAGCAGACGTTTGAGTGCATCTGTATCCAACCGCGTGTCACGGTCAACTATCGCAATCGCCAACTTCAGATCTTCTTCCGCCAGTTGCCATCTCCCCAGTCGGACGTGCAGGGCAGCCCGCACGCTTAGAATGTTGACAAAGTCCATTGGAATTGTATCCTTGGCTGAATTCACGATGGCGAAAGCCCGGTCCAATGTTTTGCCTGCGTCCGAATATCGGTCTTGAACGGACTGCACTGTCCCCAAACCAACCAGGAGAGTCGCCATCTCCGGTGTTTCGCCACGCCCAGCCTCTTTGCAGGCGGCAAGGGCTTGGAAATACTCCTGCTCCGCTTCTTTGTATCGCCCCTCCCCATACAGCTGCATTGCTGCCGCACCGTAGAACAGAGCGCGATCTCGCGGCTTGTCCAGACGTAGTGTTCTCATGCTCTGAAATGTTTGTCGAGCCTTGCCAAGTTTCCCTTGTTGAATCTGCGCTGACCACAGCGTTTGCAAGGGACGAAAACGAATCGGGTCATTCGGAGAAACAAGTTTATCCAGAATCCTCAGGGATTGTTCCCCAAGTGCCTCAGCCTCTATGAGTCGACCAGACAAGACAAATATGTTTACTCTGTTGTGCAGTGTCATCCAAATACAGAGGTCGCTTTCGTTGCGTATTTCCGGGCCAGAAAGGGCCGCTTCGGCCTCCGCCAACTGTCCGATCTCCAATTTGTCGACAATCCTCTGGTTGAATTCCATACAGGCCGCACTCAGCCTTGGGTGGGGACGTGAATCTTGCGCCACAGCATGCCAAATTCCCACTGCCGACGCGTAAATGGTGAATAATTGAATTCGCATTTATTTCTCCTCAGCTTCTGAACATAAATCTACGCCCATACCCGCTCGCGGCAGGTGTCTCAAGCCCCTTGATTGAATTAAGAATTTCGGTCAACTTCCAGAAAACTGGACACGGCCCTCCTCACGCCCTGTAACCGGATTGCAAATGGCATTCAGTGCCTGATAACAGGAAATAATAAAACCGTTCGCAAGTGCGTCCAGGGTGAGAATCGTATCGTTACAAATCTCCTGCCTACGGGTAGATCTACGGCGGTTATTTGACCATGATTTTCACCGATGTGTCCGCAACCATACCGGCGCTCACCTGCTATGGCCAAACTCTTAGTTGAGTTTGCTGCCCGGGCCAATCTTGACCCGGGCGCAACACTTACCGATGATTCCGTGTATTTCTGTTGAGTGCGACTTCAATGAACTCCCCCTGTTTTGTCGACTTGGGTTTGCGGGGGGTGATCATCTCACGGTAATATCGAGACGTGCCATCATAAATGCTTTTCAGGTTGCATTACGTTTTCAAGGCATTCAAACGTTAGCCGAGCAGTGGACGGAACATTTTCTTTCAACGTGGCGATGCAGAACATGTGACGAATGGATTTATTGTTCATTGTATTTCTCCTTTTTGACTTTACTGATCTTCTCGGGCAAGACCAAACGAACGCTTTATCTTTGATTCGTCAGTGCTCAATTTCCGTCCAGTCACCGGATTCGCGAAACGAAGAATCCTTCCTGCCCCCGCAGGAGCCGCACCCAGATCACTGACATAAATCGCGCCATCCGGTCCAACTATTAATGAAGTCGGTACGTTCAAACCCGTAATGATTTCTTCCACAACGCCTCCGGTAATGCGCAGAACTCGGCCCAGCCCCACGTCGGGAAAGCCAGCTTTGCGCGAAAATTCTAAAATATAGAGCCGGTTATCTTTGTCTACTTCCACCCCTAAAATAGTGGTGAACCCCAGCCAATAATCCAATACATTGCCCTCTGCCGATATCTGGTACAAATTGGCAGAACCCACTGAGATGGGAAATCCGCCTAGCATTCCCACATAATAGCGACCGTCGCGCCAGGCGGCAGCAGTCGGGACAATGTGACCCAACGGTGCTGAAATGTCAGTTAGCTGCTCAATTACCCCTGCAGTGCTAATCCGCAGCAGGCGACCGTGGTTTGGCTCCACCACAACCAACTGGCCATTCACTGCTTTCATATCGTAAGGAGTGCCGTCACTTTCAAAATCGCCTCGTTCCGGGTGGCTAACCGTGTTCTTATTAAAAAAGTCACTCAGGTTAGCAATCAAATCTGCAGTGCCTTTTGTGCGATCAATTCGGTAAACCCCGTTGGGAGCCATTGCATTCCCGTGTGAACAACCACCGCCAGCTACTAATGCATACAGGTTCCCGTCAAGGAAAGCCACGGATGCAACGCCAACAGTGTCGCCACCAGCCCCAACGCCTGACGGCAAACCGCTGACAACTGTGGTGCGAATTCCGTTCGATTCAACCCTGGAGATACGGGCATTGGGACCGCCCTTGTAAGGGCCAACTGGCGGAGGTACCGCTAAGCAATTGGCGGGTGTTGCCTGTGTGCCGCCGTGTCCTGCTTCGGCTATGTAAAGAAGTCCATCGGGGCCAAAAATCAGCCCGCGCGGCCCCTCCAATCCACTGGCATAGACAATGCCCCCGGCTGGTACCGGAGGTTGCGCAAACAGAGGGGATAAAGATGTGAGGGAAAGTGACAGTACTGCTAGTTGAAAAGGTTTCATGGCAAGAACTATGCACCATCAATGCCACTAAGTTATCTGAGGTTCTTGATGAGGGGTTCCTCACTTGATATGAGGAACGTGTAAAATACAGAGGTTAATGGAGATCTGTGTAAATGCTCTTTGGTGACTTTGAATACGATACCGCACAAAAACTCCTCAGTCGGAAGGGTGTGCCCATTAAGATTCAGCCCCAACCCTTAAAAGTCTTAGCGGCGCTGTTGGAGCGGCCAGGTGAAATAGTAACGCGTGAAGAATTACGAGCTTCCATCTGGGGCGAAGGTACCTTTATTGAATTCGACCAAAGTCTGAACTATTGTGTCCGCCAAATCCGAATCGCACTAGGAGAGGGTCCCGCCGATCCGGTCTATGTTGAGACTCTACCCAAGCAAGGTTACCGTTTCATATTTCCAATTCATGCAGAAACGATTGCCAGTGTAAATCTCGACAGAGTGGAAACCAAAACAATCCCTTCGCGCGATTTCCGCAAACAGATTTCATGGGCAGCCTTGGCCCTCTGCCTGGTCGGGTTAGCGTCCTGGGTTGCCTTCCGTTGGAACCAATCACACATGCTAGCCGAAGTCAGATCCATAGTTGTGCTTCCTTTAACCAACAACACGGGAAATCCCAATTTGGATTACCTGGCAAATGGCTTTACTTCGGAATTGATTCGTCGAATCGCCATGGTTCCTGGCTTAAAGGTAATTGGCATCAACTCCTCCCTGGCAGTCATGGGGAAGAAGATGAATTCGGTGGAAGCCGCTCGGCAATTTGGAGTGGGAACCGTGCTTACCGGTTCAATCAAGGGCTCGAATCAGGACCTTGCCGTAGAATTAGAGGTTACTAACGGCCAGAATGGTACAGTCATACTTAACCGCAGTTATAAGCAAGGCCCAACCAATCTGGCGGCAATGCAAACCATTCTGGTTACAGATATCGCACAAAGTTTGGACCGTCGCCTGGGTAATGAGGATCGCAAAAAACAACTGGCGGGACTTACGGATAATCCACAAGCCTTCGATCTTTATTTGAAAGCCCAAACGCTTACCGAACAACTAAATCCGCTCGGGTTGCATAAAGCGATTGAGCTTTATTCAGCGGCCATCAAGAAGGATGCCCAGTTCGCTGTTGCTCTTTCACAAATGGCCGCCGCCCACATGTACCTTGGTCTGTATTTTGAAGATCCCCGTGAGCATATGCCTTTAGCCAAAACTATGTCGCTGCGGGCCTTGGCAATTGACGATTCCCTAGCCGAAGCCCACGGTAATTTAGGGTTGGTCGCCCTCACTTATGATTGGGACTACCATGAAGCGCAGCGGCAATTGATACTGACCAATGGCCGAATGAATCCGGCAGCCATACAAATACTCGCCTGTAGTACCCATTTAATGTCTCAGACGGTCAGCTCTGTCAATGCGGAACAAGAAATAAGGCAGGTGCTCTCCGTGAACCCTCTTTCGGCAGGCCTTTGGGGGGAACTCGGCTGCACTGCTTACTACCGTCGGCAGTACGAACTTGCTTTGCAAGGGTACAAGCGTGCTCTCACTATGCAACCTGACTTAATGACGGCGATCTGGGGACTGGGTAAATCCTATGGCCAGATGGGCCAATATCAGCAGGCTCTGGATTCGCTGGAACAGTCCCCAAAGCCGCACGGAATGTATCCGGCAGTAATTCTTGGTGAAATGGGTTATGCTTCTGCAAAAAAGGGCGACAAGAAGTCCGCCTTCGCAGCTTTAGATAATTTGCGTCAAATGGCTACTCAAACGTACGTGGACCCTTACTTCCGAGCCCAAATTCATCATGCATTAGGCGATACCCCAGCAACCCTGGCCGCCCTGGAAGAGGCTTATAAAGTGCACTCCTCCATTCTGATTGCCATCCACAGTGATCCTAAATGGGACGATTTACAGCACAACCTCAAGTTTCTTGAGCTGGAACATCGCATTGGATTTTAGCAATTATTGAGATCTCAGTATTGGAATATAGTCGTGTTTTTATTGATAAATTTATGATTTCGCAGAATCACCTTCGCCCAACCCTACCCAGCACCCGATCCGCTGCCAAAACCCCTCGATACTGCGCCTGCTCGAAAATGGAAATGCCACTCACATCAGAATTGGCAAACTCCAGCCCGCCGCCGCCTTTCGCCGCTTGCAGGCGGGATGCGTTCCCCAAGAACCCTGGCACCGGACGCACCATTGCATGACCATTGCGAAACATGTCGATGCGTGAAACACACTGCCTGATGCTGGGATGCGCCCGTTCCAGGTCATTCAAAATATACTCTTTCCAGGTGCCCCAATCCGTCCCCAACAACCGACGTCTTGCAGCCGCAGGTGCTTCAGCGGCCAATGGAAGATAGTAAGTCCAAACACTACGATCAATGCGCGATGCCACGCTCTGATGGGTGGCCACTACATAACCCAGCGATGGCGATCCGTAAATTACGTTATCCCAGGCAAGTTCCGATCCCTTCTCTTCCGGCATCCGGTCCAGCGTCAAATTGGCGGTCAACCACGGTGAATATTCAAACTCTTTGAACTTATCGCCACCTTCAATCAAGTAGGACGAAAGAAACGACGGGGCAGCGAACACTACTGCATCGGCATCGTAAATTGTTTTCGATGTGACCACGCGCCAACCTGTGCCCAAGCGTTCGATGCGTCGCACCATCTCATTCTTTCGAATATGGCCCGCAGCCTTTTCAATCAGCCGTTTCGCGATCCAGCCATTGCCTTCCGGCCAAGTCAGCGGACCTTTCTCTTCGTGCTCTCGCGAAGCGAAATAGTGAATGCCCGCCCATGCCGAAGTCTCCTCCGATGCGGACCCGTAATCATCGCGACAACTATAATCCGCATACCAGTTCAAGTAAGGCGATGTGAATTTGTTCTGCTTTAACCAATCGCGAAAGTTGATCTGATCCAGAACAGAAAGCTGAGCCTTCAGTTCCAACGGAACCGTGAACTGACCCGAATTCCTGAACTCAGCAATGCGCTGCTCAAAGGCCTTGTACTGGTCATGATCGCTCTTAGTGGCGGCAATTTCCGGCTCCAAGCCTTCCTGCCAACGCCCATGCAAAAACAGACGCTCCTGCGGGGAATGGCACAAATGCCGTTCGTCCCATCGCCCATCGCGGAACAATCCCAACTCTTCAAATAACTCGCGAACCAGCACGGAAGATTTATTGGGAACAGGCACATAATGCGCTGCCCAGGGGTACCGGCTGACCTCGTTTTCACCCCAGCGGGCATTGCCTCCAGCATCGGGTTCCATCTCCAGCAACACGAAATCTTTGAAGCCGCGCTTCCCAAATCGCCACGCTGCGGAGAGCCCAGCCATGCCACCACCGACAATGACAACCGGCACTTTCTCGCGATGCGCAGGCTGCTGGAACGCCTTGCGATCCCGAATCAAATGCCCCAAGTTTTGCGATTCAAATACAAAGCCACCAGTAACCTGCTTGTCACCTTTTTGACTCAAACCCGCCAATGCCGCCGAAAGAAACTGGCGTCGATTGGTGGTTGTCTTATCTGCGTTCATCGGCGTCATCTGCGGACAATTTTACCGTGCAATGTCGCGCCATTCGCGATCATAGGTGCGCACTAGCACCTGGTCATTCAACCGATTCGGTTCCACCGCCACTGGCTTCATGTCTTCTGGAAATTGAAACATCACCGGCAAGCTCTTCGCATCCAAGAATCGCAAACCCTTGGGCAGCGTATCCACTGGATACTGAAACTCCCCATGCCCGGCCAGCACGAATCCCCACTCCCCAAAGCTGGGCACATATAAATGATAGGGCCACGTCTTCAAACCCGTCTGCTTCAACGTTTCTGCAATGGTCCAAAAGCTGGAGCGCGCAAACAGGGGCGAAGTGCTCTGCACCACACACAGCCCATCGCGTGTCAAATGCTTTTCCACCAGCCGATAGAAGGCCGTTGTATACAACTTACCTAAGGAAAAGTTAGTTGGATCAGGAAAGTCAATCACCACAAAATCGTAGTAACTCCGATCCTGTTCCAGCCACGGAAACGCGTCGGCATTAATCACCTTTACCTTGGGCGATGAAAGTGATTTCAAATTCAAGCCCGATAACACGGGGTGCTTGGTGAACAGGTCGGTCATCTGATCATCCAGATCTACCAGCGTGATTGCTTCAATTTGCGGGTACTTCAAAATTTCACGAACAGCCAAACCATCGCCGCCACCCAACACCAGAACATGGCGGGCACCGCCCAGTGACGCCAACCCTGGATGCACCAAAGCTTCGTGGTAGCGATATTCATCGCGAGAGCTGAACTGCAAATGCGAGCTTAAGAATAGCCGTAAATCATCCTTCCACTTGGTTAAAACAATTCGTTGATACTTTGTTGTTTTGGCAAGAATCACATCGTCGGCGTAAATCCCGTTATCCGCCGCCTCAGTAATACGGTCGGCAAACACCATGCCGATGCCCAACGTTACAATCACCGCAGCGCAAGCTGCACGCAATGCCGCCAGACGTCCCAGTTGCGAACGGAAAATGTAAGTGGACCACAACGCCACACCAGCATTCACTAAGCCGAATAACATGGCCGAACGTACCATGCCTAACTTAGGAACCAGCACAATAGGAAACAGAAGTGATGCGCCTAAAGCTCCCAAATAGTCAAAGGTCAACACGTTCGATACAAGGTCGCCAAATTTGAAGCGCTCTTTCAAAATCCGCATGAGCAACGGAATTTCAAGGCCCACCAGAATGCCGATGATGGTCACAATCACGTAGAGCAATAAGCGGAAGCCGTCTGTGAACGCGAAGGCTGCAAACAGGATGGCAGAGGAAAATCCACCCACCAGACCGACCATCAATTCAATGGTAATGAAGCGTGCCACCAAGCCCTTGGCCAGGAATCGGCTCAACCAACTACCGATGCCCATGGCGAAAAGGTAGGCCCCAATTACCGTGGAAAATTGCAAGATGCTATCGCCCAGCAAGTAGCTGGCAAGGGCCCCGGCAATCAGCTCATAGATCAATCCACAGGCTGAAATGAGGAAGACGGAAATGAATAGAACGACGGCCAACGAGGAGTCCTAGTGGACGGCGGCGGCAATGATTACGCTAATGCCTAACGACATCAACCCCACCAAAATCGCCAACGCAACGTTCTGCTTTTCCACAATCTCTTGCCACAAGTGGTAGGGAGTGGTTTTGTCCATCACCACAAAGCTGCCCACAAAGATCACCACGCCCAAAAAGGCGTAGACCAGGGCATTCAAAACATATTCTGGATTGAAGTTCATTTCTATTTCCCTCCTGTATAACGCGGCGAACCATAATAGTGCGGCCTGTAGGCACCCGGGTTATCACGCACAGTTTTGGGCACATCCTTCACTTCCTCGTACCGATCCATGCTGTAGCCCCTGTAGGAGAGTACACTCCACGCGCCCACTAACAGCACACTATAGACAATGTAATACGGACTTGTCATTCGTCGTCATCTCCTGAATCGGAACCGGGTTCCGGCGCATAGTCACTTTCCAGCCAACGCTTGGTTTCAAAATTCGATTTTTGGATACTGTACCAAACGGGCGGAATCATTAATAGAAAAAACACCAAAACAAATAAGCCCCAAGCCACCGTTGATCCGCGCGATGCTTTTATACTGTAGCGGATTGGCCTGGGCACTGTGCCTTCTTGGGATTCCATCTCTGAATCAACGCGGAAATAATAAGTGCCCGCCGGGATTCCAGACAGGCTCACCTTGGCTGATCGCGACCCTTCCGACCAGCGCTCGCCTTCATCGGTTCCTGAATAGTAACTTAGGGATCGTGCAAATTCCCAGGCCCGCCCGGTGGATTCGTTGATCAACGTGACGCCGACAAACGCCTCGTTATTATCCACATCGGCCCGCAGATCCACGCTTAAGATTCCGCTGCCCTTTAGGGTAAAAGGTTCGGTTACAAAGGCCTTTTCTTCCTGCTTGGCCGGATCAATTGTAAACGTACGATTGAACACCGGCGTGGAGTGCGACAGCGCTGAAAGCCCCGCCCCCAGCAACATCATCGCCAGCACCATGATGGCGAACCACTTCCAGGCCAGTGTGGGCTTGCCAATGTAAGGATTCGGCTGATTGGCAAACGGCGCACCCGAATGTGAACTGGATAGCGGTACCCCGAAGGCTTTGCCTATCTCATCTGCTGTGCGATATTCGGCCTTGCTCCAGGTGATTTCTCCGCCATTCTGTTCGGAAGAAAGCATCAACGGTGGCGCAATAAAATCGTCGGACCGTGCTTTTTCCCCTTTGTGAACTTCCCAGGGAAACTCGCCAAAAACGTAAGTGGTCTCGGCATCTGCTGATTGGAAATGTGTAAATCGCTGACCGTTCCAAATAACTGCTGCCTTACCCATCCCTTCCCGCTTTTCTGGAATGGCATGAATGGGAGTTACAACATTCCAATGATTTTGCGACTGAACCAGATACTTATAACCCTTGTAAGGGTTGAACAGCAGATACTCATACCAGCAATAAGCTACGCCGTCTACCGTCACTTGACGTTCTTGAAAACCAATCGCTTCGTATTCAATCCCGTCGATGGTGCCACGCTTACCCAAAGGAATTTCCGGGATCACACGCTGCGCGCCTGCGTATTCGGAAAGAATGGCAAGATTCGGATCTCGTGCATCCAACACACGCAAACAGGCGGGGCAAACCACGCTGATGGCCCGTCCCAAACTGCGGATTTCCAGGGCATTGCCGCAACCTGGGCAGTTTAAGCCTTTTACTTTGGGCACAACGGTCATCGTCGCCACCCTTCAAACTCGCGAAGGCCAGTCAGCTTCAAAGCGTCAAAATCTACATACTCGCCAAGAAAGATAAATGGGGGATCTTCAGAATAGTCAATGGTTGCGAACTTGCCATCGCGTGACCCCAAGTCCAGGTAAGACATCACGCCTTTGTCCCAGTATTCAAAGGGTAAGTCACCTTCCACGCCCACATACTTAGCCTGGTTCAACGATGTTACAAAATAATCAGTACCTTCCAATGACTTGAATGGCTGTCCAACTTTTACTTGATCTGCGGCAGGCCACTTCAACGTGTTCGGCCACTGCCGTGAAATGGCGTATTCCAATTGCGCATCACTCAACCAGGCGCTCTTACCGCCCAGTATGATGTGCCATTCGTTCCAGCCGCCCAGTTCGTACTGGTACAAGATTCGACCGACAACTTCAAATGCTTCGCCCTTGAAACTACCACGCACGCCCAACTGCACTGGCGATGGATCAAGCGGCCATTCCCCGGTTACTCCCACACGCTTCAGATCTTTATCTTGCCGCACTAGAATCGACTTGCAAAATCCGCAAGTGGTTTGTATTGCGGCAAGGTATCGAAACGTGATTTCGGCGCCACAATTTGGGCAGGATGTTTTTAGTTCCATGGTTGACCATAAGGCCGTTCCAGCTTACGGACCCTTACATCGGAGGCGCCAAACGCATTCTTCAGGCAAGATGCAAAATCGAAGTCGTCACGAATACGGCAACAAAACACGTTCAAACATAAGGAGCGATATTCGGGAAAAGTGTGGCACGCCAAATGTGATTCAGCCAACAGGCACAAGCCTGTGATGCCGCCTGCACCAGGGAATTGGTGCCATACCGGAGGTTCCACCGCATGCAGCAACATGCCGTCAATCAAGCTTTGAAATAGATTGCGCAACAACGCAGGATCGCGCAAGGCCGCTTCATTGCAGCCTTGCGCTTCTACTACCCATTCGCATCCGGAAGGGTTCATTGGTTGGTGTCTACTCTTGTTTAGATCCGCACTCAGTGCAGAACTTTGCCGCGCGCGGAATCTTGTTTCCACAATTCGAGCAGAACTTTGTTTCCCCTGCGGGTGCTGCTGCAGGCGCACTGGGAGCCATCGGAACAACGACTGCAGGTGCCGCTGCCATGCCACCACTTGGTGCACCACCTTGCGGAGGCGGCGCCTGTTGCGGATTCATCCCCCCACCCAAAGCTCCAGCGAACTGTTGTCCGAACAAGAGTCCAGCACCCAGACCCATGCCTGTTCCTACCGCGCCACTGCCTTCGTTGGCTGCGGCAATGGGAATGGATTGCGCCACCTGGTACTGCGTGTAGCGACCCATATCGCCCAACATGTTCATGCTGATGCGTTCGTCCAGCTTCTTTTGCAACTCTTCCGGCAGCGAGAATTCCCGCACCACAAAGGTGTCCAGTTGCAGACCGAACTCATCAAAGGCAGGTTGCAAGCCAGCCAGAATCTTGGCTCCCAATTCCACTTGATTGGAAATCAGATCCAGAAACGGGATGCCGCTTTGCCCAATCGCATCGCCCATTTGACCAATTACGGTGGACCGCAACTGCTCTTCCACATCGGCTACATGAACCTCTGCCCGTGTCCCGGCCACCTTCTGATGAAACTGTTTGGGATTGACAATGTGCCAGGAATAAACGCCGTTGCCACGCACTCGAATGGCACCAAATTCCTTGTCGCGAATGGTCAGCGGATTCTGCGTGCCCCATTTTTGATTGATGTTCTGATGAACGCTAAAGAAGTAGACATCGCTCTTAAATGGCGATTCAAACTTCTTATCCCAGTTCATCAAATTGGTCAGAATTGGCAGGTTCTGCGTATTCAACGTATACAGACCGGGCCCAAAAGCATCTGCCGCTCTACCTTCATTAACGAACAAAGCTGCTTGCGATTCCCGCACGGTCAGCTTGCCGCCATTCTGAATCTCCATGTCCTGCATGGGATAGCGGTAGGAAAGGATACCCTCTTCAGGTTCCGTCCATTGGATAACGTCTATAAATTGCTTTGATAAAAAATCTCTAATCCCCATGGTTGCTTGCAGCTCCTTGAAAAGAACTCGCGCAAAACGAAGCAATGGCGGCCATTACAATTTATCGACTTTCTGACCCATTTTGGGGCCGCCGGGCTCATTGCGCGTTACGAGGGTTCCTTCGCAAAGTATAACGCTGTTTGGATTGCAAAGGTTCCGTAAATCAGAAGAGGCACAGATTAGTCGTCACGCAATGCCAGCAATGCGAAAGTTTCTTGCACCCAGCCAGATTGTTCAATTGGCGTCGGAACTATGCTGCCTGCCAATTTCACGTCGGGCAATGTTTGCAGCAGATCAACAATTTACCGATTTGCGCGGCTTGCAGCAGCAGATCCAGTAGACCCTTGATTTCCAAGTGCTGGAGGCTGGCAGTGGAAAGTATGCGAGCCAGGGAGGGCTATCAAAGAAAACTACTAACATTGTATTTCTGGAATGAAGTACCAGGAAAACAAGGTTGGTGGTCATTATTGTATTTGTGGAATGGTGTGCCATAATTACAAGGTAGATGCACCGCTTCCAAGAAGCCGAAGTCGTTGACCGTCTGGCCAACATGCCTGCAGTAGTTTTGCTTGGACCCAGGCAGGTGGGCAAAACCACACTGGCCTTGGATATTGCTGGAAACGACGGTGTCTATCTGGATTTGGAATCTCCCTCTGACCGGGCAAAGCTGGACGACGCGGAGTTATTTCTTTCTTCAGTGAAAGACAAATTAGTCATCCTTGACGAAGTTCAACGGGTTCCTGAGTTGTTTCAAATCCTGCGCGGCGTGATCGATAAGAGCCGCAGAAAGGGCAAGCGATTCGGCCGCTTTCTTCTGCTTGGTTCGGCATCCAACGACCTTTTGCAGCAATCGGAAACACTGGCCGGTCGCATTGCATATGTGGAGCTTTGTCCTTTCAGCGTGATGGAGGCGAAGAACCAGAATAATAAACTTTGGGTGAGAGGCGGATTTCCGGATAGCTTTCTGGCGCGGGACGATAGAAATAGCATGTTGTGGCGTCAGGATTTCATCCGCACATATCTGGAGCGCGATATTCCACTCTTGGGCCCGCGAATCCCACCGGTGACGTTACGCCGATTCTGGACAATGCTGGCCCACGTTCAAAGTGGGATGGGAAACGCTGCAGAACTGGCGCGAGGGTTAATGGTGGACGGAAAAACGATTGCCCGATACACGGACTTGATGGTGGATCTGATGCTTGTTCGGCGGTTGCAGCCGTTTCATGTGAATGTAGGCAAGCGGTTGGTGAAGTCGCCGAAGTTGTATGTGCGGGATAGCGGACTGTTGCACGCCTTGCTTCAGATTGAAGATCACCAAGCGTTGTTGGGTCACCCCGTGGTGGGTGCGAGTTGGGAGGGATTTGTCCTGGAGAACCTGTTGCGATCCGCTCCTCCCCAGGCGGTTCCGTTCTTCTACCGTACCGTGGTAGGCGCGGAAATCGATCTGCTATTGGACATTCCCGGGCACGGTTGTTGGGCGATAGAAATCAAGTTTGGCTTGTCGTCCCGGCCGGAGAAGGGGTTTCACATTGCATGTGAGGATCTGAAGCCCACACGCAAATTTGTGGTGAATTCAGGGCAGGATAGGTATCCGATAAGTCCGGGTCTGGAAGTGATCGGGCTTGATGCCATGTGTGCCATGTTGGCGGGTTTGGAATTTAAGGGTGGGGCTTCGGGAAGCCGAAAAGGTCGAAAACGCGTTCGCACGATGAATCTCTAAAAGCGCTACGACACGGAGCGAGTTGCATTGATTAACCAATTTCCTGATTGCAAAGGTTCCGTAAATCAGAAGCACACCGTCCGTTCAGCCGCCGTCCGTTGAAAACGGGAAGTGGGTTTACGCCCTTCGAATTCTGTAGAATATTGAGAACCCTGATGAGTCTGCAATCTTCTGATCTCCCGAATACACTCCCGAATACGCCTACGTCGTCCGGCGAAGTGACCAGGTTGCTCACCTTAATTCGCGAAGGAAATCGTCTGGCTGAGGAGCAGTTGTTCGAAGTGCTCTACCAGGATCTGCATCGGCTGGCCGCCAAGTTCTTGCAGAGCGAAGTGAAGGGCCAAACCCTTAGCCCCACGGCGCTGGTGAATGAAACGTATCTGCGGATTTTTGGGTCGGCTCCGCCTCTGATTAAGGATCGTCATCATTTTTTCGCCCTCTCCTGTCAGGTGATGCGACGCTTGCTGGTGGACCGGGCACGTGGTCGGGCCAGTCTCAAACGGTATGGAGGAAAACGCGAGGAACTCACCGATGTGTTCAAGGCTAGCGAAGAGAGCCCAGACCAAATCATAGCAGTGGACCGGGCCCTTACCCGACTTTCCACTTTCGCTCCACGCGCAGCCAAAATTGTGGAGATGCGTTTTTTTGGCGGCATGGAAGTTTCTGAAATTGCCCAAGCATTGGACACCAGTGAACGCACTGTTCGCCGAGATTGGTCCATGTCCAAAGCCTGGCTCTTCAAAGAGCTTGAATCATCGTCCCCTGAACCTAATTAAGATTAATCAATTCGATTGCATTTTGATTTATACTCAAACATCCATCCTGCGCAATAATCATGACGCCAGATCGTTGGAACAAATTGAGGGCGTTGTATGACGTGGCTCTTGACCACGCTCCTAACCTGCGCCTAAGTGCGCTGTCTTCCCAAGCTGGTGATGATCCTGAGTTGATTATTGAGGTGCTGCAAATGATTGAACAGCACAATGCAGCAGGCAGTTTTTTGGAATCGTCACCAGCGAAAGACCTGCGTGATCAACTGTTCCAAGGTGGGCCACTCTTCCAGCCTGATGACCGTGTGGCGCAACGATTTAAGATCATACGCTTGATTGGAACGGGTGGCATGGGAGAGGTGTATGAAGCGGAAGATATTGATTTAGGCCAACGAATCGCCCTAAAAACTGTTCGTATCGACCGGCTTCGCGACGCCAAAGCCCACCAAAGATTACGTCGTGAAGCATTGCTTGCCCGCAAAGTCACTCACCCCAATATCTGCCGAATCTATGATGTTCTGCGGCATCAGATTGGCGAAACCGAAGTTGCCGTTCTGAGCATGGAACTTTTGGAAGGCCAGACGCTAGCCCAAATTCTGAAAGTTAAGGGGCAGTTGAGCCCAGCCGAAGCGGAACCCATCATCCGACAAATCCTGGCAGCCCTAGGTGCCGCCCATCAGTCAGGGATTGTGCATCGCGACCTGAAACCTTCCAACGTAATTCTTGTGGACAGCCGCGCCGTTGTAACTGATTTTGGATTGGCCATTGCTGGACCGGATTCATTTGGAAAGCTTGAACCAAGTACAACACTGACGCTGCCAGGACAACTGATGGGCACGCCAGAATACATGGCACCAGAGCAGATTCGTAATCAAACAGTGACCCCCCGCAGTGATATTTATGCACTGGGTATGGTGATGTACGAGATGCTAACGGGGCAACGACCATCGCCCGGAGCGAATGGAATTGAAGAGGTGCTGAACCGAGTGCTGGAAGCACCACCCAGTCCACGAACCGTGAATCCGAAATTGTCCAGACGTTGGGAATCAGTAATTTTGCGATGTTTGGAAAGGGAACCAGAACGCCGATTCGCCAGTGCTGAAGCGGTGTTGGCAGGGATTGATTCGGGAGCAATACCATGGCAGGTCCCAACAATTTCCCGACGAGCCTGGTTGACTGGCGGAGGAAGTTTGGCCGCTGTCGGGATTGGATGGCGCTATATAGGTCAGAACCAACTACTAGGAACAAAGCTTGTGTTGACTAAAGTGGATAACAGAACGGAGGATCACGAACTCGATAGCATTGGTTCTCTATTGGAACACCAAATCGTACAGTCATCGCGCGTTCAGTTATTGTCCCAAGATAGAGTTGCTCAATTTCCAGAGCAGATGGGTTTGCCCAAAAATGCGAAGTTAAACGCATCTCAGTTTCGGGAAATGGCGCTTCGTGATGGAGCAGCCGGAGTGATTTTCGTATCGATTTCAACTGTTGGTTCGGACTATGAACTTCATCTTCGATTGGAAGGTGTTAACTCCAGTCCCTTGCGTGCAAGTCGATCCTGGTCGAAAGATTTTCCTGCGCAATCCAAGCGTGATCTGTTCACTAAAGTGGATGATGCGGCCCGCTGGATTCGCCAACAGACGGGGGAATCCTTAAATGAGATCAGTAAATTTGATCGTCCGGCGGAAGATACAACCACCAATTCCTGGGAAGCTTGGCGGCTATTCGGCGAGGCAAAGACGCTTGCGGCAAATGACGA
>JANMWO010000029.1:0-5542 GCA_031394025.1 Acidobacteriota bacterium | reverse complement strand
GCTCCCTGGCCTGGATTGTTGTTATCAGCGTGCATTGGCGTTCATCAGCGGCCCAGATTAATTGCCGCTGATGGACGCCGATGCACGCTGATAACACAATTGCGGGAAAACTAAGTGGTTCCCACAGATTCAAAGGCAAGTCCCATGATTCTAGCGGTCAAAGCGCCATTTTTCTGGCTTCGCCTTCAAATTGCCCAGTTGTAGATGGCCTAATTCTGCCAGCACAGCCTCATTACAATACCAGCACTTGAGCACTACGCTGTGATTTTCCAGCCATTGGGGAAGGATGTTAATTGGCCCTTCCAGCAAGACTCTGGATTCGCCGCCAACCAACCATTTTGGCAGGAAAGTAGCCCGTTCCAGACTCACAAAAACTTGATCGCGACGGTTTGCACCACAGCCATAATCACCCACCCGAAGGACGTATTTCCGGTCAGGAGAGGATAGTTCCGCTCTGGCATTTTCCGAGCAGGGCTGAAGCCCCGAAATCATAATCACTGAGCCTAATAGGGGTAGGCCCATAGCAAAGACAGTATTGCGTATAACCACTTGCCAGCGGTTTAGATTCGCCATGTTGTCATCCTTTTCTTCAAAGAATTTGGTCAACAGCTAATCATCCGGGCTTTCATTTCGCCCCCTGAATTGCGTAGGGAAAGTAGGAGATCGAAGGTTATCTTGCAAAGCAGGGACCAAAGCTACCGATCAGCAGCAATCTTCCCAAAATCAAGCAGTTGCAATGGGGAATCGCATTTGAGGGTATGAAATTTTTACTGGATTAGATTAACATCTTTGAAGAACTTACCGGGTTAGGGTCAATCCTCATCCATTCCGCGTCGCAGCAGTTGCACGCTTTCCACCCCGTCCATCTGATCCAGGACATTTACCAGGGTATGAGCCGATGTATTACCTCGCAGACGCAGTCGATAAGCGGCTTCCAGTAATGACCCGCGTTTGCCCGTGCCCAACGAAATCAATTCACTCATCTCCAGATGCTGGCTGAGTGCGTTTTGGATCAAGTCATCCAGATTGATACTGGAAGCTGTTTTTATGCGGAGCGTATATTCGGCGGAAGGTGTAGCTTGCTTAATCCGCCTCAAGTTCAACAACAGTTCGGCCAATGCCACTACAAAAATGCCGATTGCCGCCACCCACAACGCCTTTGCCCCCACCGCCATGCCCACAATGACAGCAAGAATAACGTAGGCCGTATCCTGCGTATCTCGAACCACGGTGCGGAAGCGAACAATGGATAGCGCCCCTACTAAACTGAACGCCCGTGCCACATTATCCCCAATCACCTGGGTGACCATGGCGATCAGCACACACAGCAGAACCAGCGTTGCGGGGAAGGAAGGGCTTAGGTCCGGATTCTTGCGGGTCTTCAGATAGACCATGGAAATGATCCAGCCAAACAGCAATGCCGTCATCAACCGGACGAACAATTCCGGTGGCGATATCTGCGGACCGTGGACGAATGGTGCGGTTAAAAAATCCAACATTTGAAATTAGGCTGCTTCAACTGCATCGGTGGGGACCTTGGGCATTCCCAGTCCTAGTGTCGCGCATGCAATTCGATATTTGGAAGCGGGCTTTGGAGTAAGGGCAAACTGCTGTATGAATGCGCTGAACAAAGCGGGCATTTGCTGCCGGAATTTGATTTCGACAATCACTCCGCCAGTGGACAGTAGCGCCGGTTCTGCTTTTTCAAAAGCAAACTGATTTACGCCAACAGCGGCCACTTGTTCATCCAAAGTTAAACGCAGCGGACCTGTGGGGCTCATCAACATGCGAGCCGTGCGCTGGTAGGAAATCTGACAAACAGGGTGAAGTCGACGCGCTGTTAAACGGCGGTGATACCAATAACCAGCCCATTCCCGATTAAGCTCTCCTGTCGCAACCAGGGTTAAGTCATGAAGAGGGACTTGCGTCCGTTTCTTACTGACCAACCCACGAGTCTTCATCTTTCGTTCCAGAAAAACTTCAGAACTGTCCCCATAGCGGCGAATTCTATATTTACCCTTTCCAAATGACCCGTTGCGCTGCAGAACGTCAAAATTCTCTGTATCCAAATAAATACTGGTGATGGTGTAGTTGTCGCCGGTCTCGCCACTGCCATGAGGGTCGGCTTGTAAATTGGCACGCGACCACTGACGAATCTCATCGGCCTGCGACGGGCTGACTACGAATTTCACCTCGGAGGCAAACTTACTTGCGTGCCCGGTACCAAGAGACGGCGATTGAATGATTTCCATGGTACCAGATCCTAAAGTGGAGGCGGTGGGGGCATGCCGCCAGGTCCACCGGGCATTCCAGCGGGTGCCAAATCTTTTTCAATCCCAGCCCGCAGTTGTTCTTCGGTAATCAGGTTGTCTGTGCTCCAGGAATCAAACCACTTGGTGAACGCTGTCTTAAATTCTTCTTGTGTAATGTTGCCGTCTTTATTCTCATCCATCGCTTTCAGGAACGCTGATCCAATCATGGTGCCCGGTCCAAACCCGCCACGACCACCACCGGGCCCTCCGCGTCCGCCCATGCCAGCATTTGCCTGACCCTCTGACTTACCAGCCAATTGATCGGCCACCGATTGCGCCCTGGGGCCGACGAATGCCTTAATGGGTTTGCCACCCATAGGACCGCCCGGGCCGCCGAAGCCGCCACCAAGACCACTCGGTCCGCCGGGTCCACCACCACCGGGGGGAGGGCCGAAGCCGCCGCCTTGCGATGTTTCCCCGGCAATGGCTTTATCGAACTTGGTCAGTTTCGCGTCGGATTCATCTTTCACACTAGGGCGAAGCAACAGCGCGGTTTCCTCAACTTGTTTGGTGATTCGTTCCGGCGCAAAAATGGTTTTGCTGTTCTTGGCCATTAAATCCATGTAGCTCTTTTTGAACGACTCTTGTTGGAAGACACGTTCCAGAAACTTATTTTGCCCTTGCCATGGTTTCCTGATACTTAATTCGGCGTTACTGCCCATGAACCGACCAAAGGATAGGTCAAGATCCCAGGGCAGGAAGACGAATTTGTTCGTTTCAGGATGCAGGTAGACATAGAAATTCTGTCCCATGGCCAGAATGCTATCGCTGTTAGACAGCCAGACTGTGGTGGAAAGGAATCGGGCGAACTCTTCAATGTCCAGATAGTTGGCCAACCCTTTGGCGAACTCTTCATCAGAAGCACTGGTAACGAACTTGGAAAAATCCATTACGCGGCGCTGCTGCTTTTTGGAAAGGTTGGTTTTGGGATCGTAAATCTGATTGTATTTCTCCCAATCCTCCCCCAGGTAGCTGAACAAATTGCGGGTGGATGGCTTAAAAATAGCTCCCTTGCTTTGCCCAAACGTTTCTTCAGCAAAGGTTTTATCCACGTCTTCTACAACTGAGTACAGTCCCACATATTTGTTTTCATGCTTGCCTGGAACAGTGACGTAAACGCGGGCATAGGCAGTGCGCGGCGAAGGAACTTGCGCATCGCGGAACAAAGCGTAGGAGAGTACTTCATTCATGTAACTATCGTCTGTAACACAACTATGAAGATTGAATTTTGTAATACCAGCCAGCTTTTGGTCTTTGGAATACTTATTGAGGTCAATTTTGAAGGAGCGCTTCAACGAGTTGCGCGATTGTGAAAACGTGCTGTTGCCTTTGTATCGGACAGCCACATCTTTCAGTTGGGTGCCTTCAAAATCCAGATCGGCATGGACGTATTTGAAGTCAATGCCCTGCATGGCTGACATTCCATTGCGCCCATTCTTTCCCTGCATGCCGCCCGCTCGACCGGGCCCACCACCACCAGGACCGCCGGGTCCGCCGCCGCCGGGTCCACCAGGACCGCCGGGTCCGAAGGGCATGGGGAAAGAAGTATTCAAACCTTCTGTTAGCTGGGCGGAAGTCAATGTACCGGACTTTGCCTTATCCCAGGACGCAAACCAATCCTCGCCAAGTTTCGAAAACTCATCACGCGATAATTTCCCGTCCTTATTTTGATCGGCTTTCATAAAGCCAGGGGTGAGGAACATGGCCGGGCCAAAGCCACCACGACCGCCTCCGAATCCGCCGGGGCCGCGCTGACCACCTTTGGGTTCCATGGCATCCCATTCTGCTGCTGTCCATTTCAAATGAATGTTCCAGATTTTAGTGGTCTGAAAGAGATCGGCAGATTTGGTTGGGGCGGTCGATGCGGCGGCTGTGAGCAGTGGGCCGAAGCCGAGAATTGCAGCGATGACGGCGGCAACTATGGGATTTGCGGGGTATTTTCCGGTATTCATAGGTTGTAATGATACTGTAACCCACACTTGGCCTGACTTATCTTGAAGATTTGTAAAGGCAGACCGGCCATGCTGGGGCTATGCACTTTCGGTTCCCAGATATGTCCTTTACACTCTTAACAATAGTTTTTCGTGCATTTTACCCTACCGTTTCTCGAAATGTCGTCTGATAGTTCATAGGAAGCGAATGTGAGTTCGTTAGGGAAAGGCCAACATGACACCAGCCATAGAAATTGATAGTGACTTGATGCTCCGAGTGAAAGATGGAGACATGCAATGTTTTGAAAACCTTTTAGAACGGCACCGCACTCCGCTGGTCCACTTTCTATTCCGTATGGTTCACAACCATGGCGTGGCTGAGGAGTTGGCCCAGGAAGTATTTTTACGAGTCTATTGTTCCCGCCAGAACTACAAGCCTTCGGCTAAGTTCACCACCTGGTTGTATCGCATTGCTACAAACCTTGCGCTGAACTGGTTGCGCGACAAGCGTCGGGAACGAATGGAAGAAAGTTTAGACGCGGTAACGCTGCTGGGCTTTCGCCGTCAAGTAGCCGATAGCGCCCCAACCGTCCATCACGACATTCTAAAGCGCGAGCACATGGACGAAATCAAGCAGGCCATCTTCAGTTTGCCGGATCGTCAAAAAGCAGCGGTTTTAATGCACAAATACGAAGAAATGGATTATTGGCAAATCGCCGAATCCATGGGCTGTTCCATGACCACCGTGAAAGCGCTTCTGTTCCGGGCATATACTACGTTACGTACGCGTCTGGCGCACATTGCAAAGTAGTGTATGAGGAAACTGCCTCTTAATTTCGTTTGGAACCGGTCCCACTTACCCCTGTTACTGGGATGTGCTCTGGCGTTGCTGCTTCCGGCATTGGCCCTGGTGCAGTATCGCTGGATTAGCCAATTGAGCATGGCCGAAGAGGAACGATTAGACCGGCAGCTTAAGGAAGCGGTTACACTCTTTACGCGTGAATTCAATGCTGAATTGAACCGCATCAATGCGTTTCTACTGGCACCGCGGGCCAACGCAGACGGCGGAGAATTCGCGTTGCGATATCGACGCTGGGCCACCAACAACAACCAACTTCCATTGTTAAAAGCCATCTACCGTTCTTCCGGTGGGGAACGGGCAACAAATACCCTGGAAGCCTACAACGTTGAAAAAGGAAGTTGGGAACCACTGGAGTGGCCAGTAGCATTTCAAAAAATGAAAGACCAAGCCGAATGGCGACCTCCATCGGATGGTCCGCCATCGCGACCGCCCGGTGG
>JANMWO010000007.1:0-18437 GCA_031394025.1 Acidobacteriota bacterium | reverse complement strand
CTGCGCGCGTCAGCGGTGAAACCAGTGTTGGTGATAATTCCTCGCAATGGATCGTAATCGGCGCGCCATTCCATTCCCAACCAAGGCAGAGGCTTGGCTCGAACTGCGCTCACAATTGGCGAATAGTTGCGACGCTGATCTAGAAAACCATAGGCCGTCAACTGGATCGTACTCTGCAGGACATTGCGTTGTCCTACTTGCAATGCGCCACCAAAGTCAGGCTCAAAGTAGCGCCGCTGCCAAAGCTGCCAACTGAGAACTTCCTCCACATTGCCATTTCGCTTGGTGAAGAAACGGTTGGTGAGACTGACCTCCACTTCGCTGGTATTGTTGATCAGATCGGTCTGATCGAACCGGATAATGTCGTTGAAATCTTTCACCCCGGAAACGTAGCGAAAGGAGGCTCGCGGTTCAATCACATGCTTCAATTTTTGGCCCAACCACTTCGGTGCGTCGTAGGTTTTCTCAACCGAAGGAGGGATAAATTCCAGCCCGAATTCAATGGATGTCCGATTGAAATTTTGACCCCTCACTTGGAATGACTGCGCGTCCTTGCTTTCGTTGTAGTGCGTTTCGCGCGCTGAAAGAGAGGGCAGAATGTTAAATCCTGCAAACCGAAAGACGGTCATAATACGCGGCGAAACGTCCAACCGATCCATGAAAGCTCTGGTCTGGAACAAGGGTTGTTGCCTCCGCAGAAGCGACGCAGAGGATTCAAAAGATACCCAAATCGGCAGAATGTTTTCGCTGATTTGCTTGTCTCGGGAATTGAATTCAAAACTGGGAAGCTTGCTGATCACCACCTGATCATCGGGCAATGTGCTGCCAAACACCTGGTGACGAGAAACCACAAAATGGAAGGAGTAGGTGTCCCAGTTTTTGGTCAAATAGCCGACGGCATTATTTTCCGAATAAATGGCTTCGTTATAGCTTTGAGAAAAGGCCTGTCGGTAGGTGAAGGAACTTAGGTAGTTAGCATTGATATGACCCTCAAACCCGTACTTTAATGCGGACTGAGCGGTGAACGCAATCAGGTATCCGCCCTGCTTCAAACGTTCCCCATCCGGTTGCAACAGACCGCGATCTTTTATACCCTCCATGATAAAATTAAAGTTAGTTTTATCATTAGGTTTGCCACGAAAGTCAATGTGACTTCTTAAGCCTCTTTCGGTATAGTATTGGGCACGATAGGTAAGGTCATAACTGCGATTGATGGCCCAAAAATAGCCGCCATTCACCATTTTGCCAAAACGGCTGCTGACCCCCGCATTAGGGGTCAAAATTCCGCTTCGTCGAGGCAGTTTTTCGAGTGATTTGTAGAATGCGGGAGCATAGAGGATGGGCACGCGTCGAACCTTGAAAAATGCCCGATAGGCGATTGCTCGTTCCCCTGGAATAATGTCGAATTTGGGTGCCGTTAAACGCCACCAGGGTTTCGGCAATTTACAGTTGGTGATGAAGCCGTCGTATAGGGTATAGCGTTGCTTTATCTTTTCTGCCCAATTTCCCTCAAAAATAAAGGGGTTAGTAGATGACAATACGCCTCGACGAGCTTCGATTTTAGCCGGTGCCCGACCCTTTACAGCATAGAATTTCCCAGTCTCTTCTTCCATGTTGTACAGTGCCCGGTCACAATGGATCTCTTCGCCCCCATCGAAGTTTTGAAAGAAGACGTTGCCACGGGCTTCCACCCAGCGTGTGTCCTCGTCGTAATCCACTTCATCGGCCTTCAAGAGGAATTCGGTGGTTTCAATTTCTACCGCCCCGCGAAGTTTGCGCAGAGATCCTTCGGCATCCTGAGTAATGGCTTGCACCCGAATCTCATCGGCTGCCGGTCCGTTCACGCGCTTGATTACGATGCGTTTTGAGGTCGCCGGAGCGGCCACCAAAACTGGCAGCGGAACTATCGGAGGACGAGGCTGACCATAGAGGGAAATGCTTAGGAAAAGTCCTAGACACAACACCCTGTAGTCCCTAAGGCAAAGTGCCGATATATGGGGCAGTGCTGGTGACTCATAGTACCAAGACGATAATAATTCGTGACATTTTGAACGAAATATGTTACGAAAGATACTAGGGCCAAACATAATAAAGTACTTAGAGCCCAGTTGGAAGTGAGTTTGCCGAGTCTGATGGGCTTGGAATAAAGGGAACAAAGTGGAGGGGTTCGGTGCTGTTTTCGATTGCTTCAATCGAAAACCGTAGCACGGATCTGGAGCCTGGATCAACAGCCTTAGGTAACTTCTGGCAAGTTGGGCAGGATTTGAATAGGGGACCGACAAACATTATGACTTGCGATTATTGCAGAACGGCCAATTCTGAAAACGATCACCGATGCCGGAAATGCCAGCGTCGTCTGGGTGGTTATGTTCCAACTTTTTCCGCCAATTCCTATCCTGTAAGCCGCGACGCGACGGCACGAAAATATGAAGTGGTCACTGAATCGGAAGCAGTTTCCGCTCCGGTTGCGGTAGCTACACTTGCCGCAGTTGCCAACCCGGCTGGCAATTATGAAGGCCAACGGTCGGCATCGGGATCGGTAAGCTATCCCGTGCAACGACGCTTATTTCAAACCGAAGGCTTGAAGATCGTTTCTATTGACGGCAGTGACACACCTACCCCGACGATTAAGAAACGCAACTCGGCGCCTAGAAAGCCAGCGCTTGAATCTTTTGATCAAGGGGTGCTGGATTTCTTCGGTCCGCCGAAGCACGAATTCAATCAATTGGGCAATGCCGCCCGATCCTCAGTCTATTGCGACTATCGCGTGGCAACCCTGGTTCACCGTTCGTTAGCAGCGCTTGTAGACGGTAGCCTTATTCTATTTTCAATTGCTTTATTCGCAGCCATCTTCGTATACGGTGGTGGCGAGTTTGATTTCGACCCGATGGAAAACAAGCTTGTGTTCGGTGCACTGCTCGCATTTCTGCCCTTGTTTTACAAAATGTTTTGGGCCTGCGCCGGTACCGACACTCCTGGTTCACAATATCTGGGCTTGCAACTGACCGATTTTGATGGTCGGGTTCCCAGTGCTAAAGTCCGCGTCCATCGCGTATTATCGACGCTGCTGAGTGTCATGGCCGCCGGTATCGGGGTGATCTGGGTGTATCTGGACGAGGAAACTTTGTCCTGGCACGATCACATTTCCGGCACCTTCATGACTGCCGATTTAAATTACAAATCACCAGTAAACTACTCCGCATCCGCTTTTGCGGATTGAACAATGTGAGTCGATTTCTCACTGCGGGCGTATAGTTAGGTAAGCCCATGCCCTTTGCCTCAATCGTTGATGCTATTGAAGACTTCCGCCAAGGAAAAATGGTGGTTGTGGTCGATGATGAAGATCGCGAAAACGAAGGTGACCTCACCGTCGCTGCCAGTAAAATCACCCCCGAAATTATTAATTTTATGGCCGTCCATGGTCGAGGGCTGATTTGTGTAGCGCTCAGTGCGGATCGATGCGAGGAATTAGGCCTGCCGCTGGTTACCTCCAACAACACCTCACAGTTCGGCACGGCGTTCTGCGAATCGATTGACGCGGCTCAGGGCGTCACTACGGGTATTTCTGCGGCGGACCGCTCCCTTACGATTCAAGTAACCATGAGCCCCGATGCCCGCCCTTCCGATTTGGCCAGACCAGGCCACATGTTCCCATTGCGAGCCCGGGAAGGCGGCGTACTGGTTCGCGCCGGTCAAACCGAGGCAGCCGTGGATTTGGCCCGTCTCGCCGGACTCCCGCCAGGTGGGGTGATCTGCGAAATCATGAAGGCCGACGGCACCATGGCCAGGGTTCCGGATCTGATTCTGTACTGCCAGCAACACGGTCTGAAAATGATTTCCGTCGCTGCGCTCATCCGCTATCGACTGGAACACGAACGATTTCTGCGTCGTAAAGCAGAAGGTATTTTGCCCACGCCGTTCGGCACCTTCCGAACCATTGCCTACGAAAGCGCCATCGCTCCCGATACGCATATGGCCCTGGTAATGGGTGAAGTGGCTGGCCAGGAAAATGTTCTGGTCCGGATGCATTCGCACTGCGTCTTTGGCGATGTATTTCATTCCACCGATTGTGAATGCGCGGCCACGCTGGAAGGTTCCATGAAGGCCATTGCCGAACACGGCGCAGGGGCAATCGTTTATCTGCATCAAACTGGTCCTGGTTACAAAGTGTTCCGTCGCGATGATTTGCCAGCGCACCTGGAATCTGTCCACTCGCAAGCACCGGCCAGCGGAAATCACCAGATCATTCTGCAACATGAAGCGGGCATCGGCGCCCAGATCCTGGCCGATTTAGGACTCCATAAAGTTCGTCTATTGACCAACCATCCGCGCAAAGTGGTTGGGCTGGAAGGGTATGGAGTGGAGATTGTTGAGCAAGTGCCCGTAAAGAAACGGGAACTTTTTGAGACTTACCAGCGTTTCTAACACAGGAGTAATCATGCGATTTTTACTTGTCCCCGCCCTCTTTGCGATTTCCCAGCTCGGCTTTGCCGCCGACCCCATCTTCAACTACATCATGCCCGATGCCAAATATATGGCTGGCGTCGATATCCAAAAAGCCAAAGCTTCTCCGTTTACAAGATCCATTCTGGACAGCGTGCCGAAAGGTTTTTTTGAAACCATCGGCCTTGATCCGCAGCGCGATCTGGATGAAGTTGTGATGGCATCGCAAAAAGAAGGCAGCGGCATCGCCATTATCCGTGGGCGCTTCGATTCGGGAAAAATCACTGGAAGTTTGAAATTGTTAGGAGCTGTTCAATCGGAAATGCAAAATGGCGTGGAGATCTTCCGTCAGCAAGGAAATGCATTTTTCCTCATCGGTGGCCATACCGTTTTAGTGGGCGATTTGGAATCGGTGAAGGCCGCTGCGGCACGTAACTACAGCTCAGTCCCAGTGGATGCAGTGAAGGCCGCCAAAGTCCAGTCTTTGCGCGAAGGAAGTGATGTTTGGATGATCACCAACTCCCCCAACTTCGATATGAAACCGAAAGGCGCTAAGGTTCAAAATGGGAACGCCGGGCCGATGGCTGGCATCATGAATGGTGACTTTTTCAAAGCTGTCGATCAGGCTGCCGTGGGACTCCGTTTCACCACAACCACCGTGGATCTGAATGTTGAGGCAACCGCTAAGACAGAAAAGGACGCCGGGGCTCTGGCCGATGTTGTTCGTTTTCTCAGCACTATGGTTCAAATGAATCGTGAAAATCAGGATGTAGCTGCTTTCGCCACCGCTTTGGATTCCATGCAATTAACTCAGAATGCAAAAGTGATTCGTGTAAAAATGGCAATGCCCCAAAGCCAGTTGGAAAAAATGATGAAAGGGCATGGGCAGAAGATCTAAAAGGGTACAATGACCGACCTTCGCTATCCCATCGGAAAGCCTCAATATAAACAGGATTTGACGGACGCAGACAGGGCCGCTTTGATTGCTGAATTCGCAATCGCTCCGGCTCAGTTGTCCGCATCGGTGGCCACACTTTCCGATCAGCAACTGGACACTGCATATCGGCCACAAGGGTGGACCGTACGGCAGGTTTGCCATCACCTTCCTGATTCGCATTCCAATGGCTATATTCGTGCAAAATTGGCTTTAACTGAAGAAAATCCGGTAATCAAACCGTACATGGAAGATCGCTGGGCTGACCTGGACGATTCCAGACTGCCCGTTGCCGTCGCACTGCTGCACTACACAGCCATTCAAGCCCGTTGGCATTCATTGTGGGAAACAATTCGTGGGGAACAGTGGCAGCGCTGTTTCATTCACCCAGAGTACGATCAGAAGTTCTCAATCGACTACCTGTTGCAGCTATATAGTTGGCATGGCCAGCACCATCTGGCACAAATCAATGGATTAAAGTCCCACCAGGGTTGGAAATAAATCGATTCCCTACCTACCTTATTTTCAGCAAAAACGAGATTTTCCGTGTGTGAAAGCGTACCCTGTATAGATAGTCAATGTTTGTAAAAATTGGAGCTCCTAAATCCGCTGATTTTTCCGATCCTATCGGCGTCCTGACTGATTGTCACCGGCGTATTGAGGATTTTCTCGGCATTCTTGAAACCCTCACCGTGGCCGATAATCCAGAACCATTGAATCCTGAGCGCCGTAAAGCGCTAGAACAGAGTTTGAATTATTTCCGAAATTCTGCCCCCAAGCACTCCGCCGATGAGGAGGAAAGCCTGTTCCCACGCTTGAAAGAATCCGGTGGAATGAAGACTGTTTTAGCCAAGTTGGAAAAACAGCACAAACAAATTCACGCCCTCCAAGCTTCTATTGAACAGTTGGGAATGCTGTGGTCGGCAAGGGGTATTCTTGGACCGTTGGATTGGTCTAAGCTGAAAGCCGACATGGAAGAACTAAGTTCCACCTACAGTGAGCACATTCAAATTGAAGAACACGACGTGTTCCCTAAAGTGGCCGCCGTCCTAACCGCCGCAGCGCTCGCTTCCGTGGGCAAAGAAATGTCTTCCAGACGCCGCGATTAGTTTCACACACAGTCCCCCATGTGGAGGCGAACGAATTCGATACCGAGCCGTGACCGCGAGGGAGCGGTGGCTGTCGTCTCAAACACCATCAGAAATACTTTGCCGTCACACCCGCTAACATAGAGTGTGATCTTTTACCTGCATGGATTTGCTTCCTCGCCCGCTTCACGAAAAGCGCGCTACTTCGCGGATCGACTTACTTCCATTGGGCAGGAAGTGAAAATCCCCAAACTGGATAACGGCGATTTTTTCAACCTCACCCTTACCCGCCAACTCAACATGCTGGAAGAAGAAGCGCAAGGCAGACCTGTCTCTCTAATCGGGTCCAGCATGGGCGGTTACCTTGCGGCGATCTATGCAGCAAAGCATCCGGAAGTGCAGCGTGTTGTACTGATGGCACCAGCCTTTGGATTCGCCCGTAGATGGCCCCAGCGATTAGGACTCCCAGTAACCGACGCCTGGCGACGCGAAGGGAGCATGGAGATCTTCCACTATGGCGATAATCAAAAGCGTCGCATTGGCTATCAGCTTTTAGAAGACGGCCTGCAATATCCTGACTACCCCAATTTCGGCCAACCCTGCTTGATCTTTCATGGAAAGAAGGACGACGTGGTGCCTGCAGAATTCTCTATTGAATTCTCAAAGAAACACCCCAACGCCGAGCTGCATGTTTGGGATTCCGATCATGAATTGAGCAATGTCCTGGAACCCATGTGGGACCGTATCCAAAGCTTTCTGTAAATCTACGGACCACGCACAAACAATCGCCGAATGGGTGCCCACCAGGATCCGTGCACCAAATCTTCCACTTCCCGCAGCTTTGCCGGATCGCGGACAATCTTATCCAACTGCATGTTCAAAGGCACTTCCACCGGTTCCTTGCCCAGAAGCTTTGGACGTTGCCTGCCTTGCAAAACATAGGTCTTCCGAACCCAACGAGTTGGCGTTTCTTCCACAATGTATGAAAATTTTGGTGGCTCGGCAGACGTCGGAAAATGCCCTTGCAACCCTCTTTCCCAAAAGACGGATTCGTAGCGGTGCTTGTCACCGTTATAAATAAACACTCGTACGGAATCAAATTCAATCGGTGCCTTGGAATCTAACAAGGTGGTCCACAACCAATTCTGTTTGGTCGCATCCTCCCCTTTGGCAACTCCCATGGGAAAATATCCGGTGATCCTGCTTCCTCTGGCATACAACGCCACATCATCGGGAACCTGCATATACAGCAGTCGGAACATCACCCAACCAGCCCGACCGTCAGGGGCTCTGACCAACGTCCAGGAATCCTGCGGCGGCGTCAGCGATGGTGAACCAATGGTCTGGCCCGATTTCTCAAGGTGGTAATCGTAAGAAATATCGCGCCAGTCGGCAGGGGGTCCCGGTGGCGGAGGTGGCTTCAAGTCTGCAGGCGCTGGAACAGGGGTTGGCTCGCCTTTTTTCCCTTTCTTCTTGCGCAGCAAGGGATTTACGGTCGCCTTCTTTTCTGGTTGAGGCAGCTTATAGGCACCACGCTCCACCACCTTACGCTGCAGCACCTGAACCACATCACCGGGATTAATTACGCTGAAACTTGGGGACAATCGATTGGGAACCGTGTGCATGTTCAGTGGTTCATTTACCGTAGCTGCACCTTGACTTGGAAGTGTGGCTGCATAGGTGCGAAGCACACCCAAAGCCTCCACTTGTTCGGACGATAGCAGCCGTTCCTGATCTGTCCACCCTTCAATCCCAGCCGCCGTTCGAATGCGCGTAAAACGCCTTCGGATTTGGAGAATTTCAATCTTCTCCCCATGGTTTGCCGTACCCACCACAGGAGATTTGATCCCTAAATCCTGACGCAAGGTGATTGTCAATGAACCAACAAAAGCTTCTCCAATAGCAGGAGTCTTCTCTGGACCCTTTTGACAGGCTGCCAGCACACAACAAAGAATGAGGATTAGACAACGCGAGGCTTGATTCCGTCCCAAGCCCTATTCTATCAATCGCGGGACGAAAGTCCGCAGCATTTCCACGGATTGCGACGCTGTGACCACATAATCCGCACAGTCCGCTGCAATCAACCAGCAATCCCCTTGTTGGAATGGCTGCCCGTCAATCAACCCGCTGCCTCGCGTAAAGATCATCAGATGGAACCGTTCCCTATCGGCGGTAAAATGCTTACTCCCCTCAAAACGGATCAATTCCGTTTCAAAGTAAGGGCAAGTGGCCAGCAGCGAGCCTTCTGCTGTTGCAATCGGAACGGAAGCTCCCGGATGTGGGAACAGGTCAGCCACGGCAAGCGATTTTTCCACGTGAAGTTCCCTGGGGCGGTGGTAGTCAAAAAGCCGATAGGTGATGTCGGAATTCTGCTGGATTTCGCAGACCACCAACCCCGCCCCAATTGCGTGCACCGTTCCCGCTGGCGTGAAATAAGTTTGCCCAGGTGAAGCATTCACCCAATTCACCAGGTCCACAATTTTCCCGTTGGCCAGAGACTGGCGCACCGTATCGACCTTAGTGATTTCCTTGAACCCCAATGCAATCTTCGACCCAGGTTCCGCGCGCAGCACGTACCACATCTCCGCCTTGCCAGGAGAATTTTCATGAGCCCAACCGTAAGCGTCATCGGGGTGAACTTGAATAGACAGATCGCCGGTAGTGAACAGGAATTTCACCAGAATCGGGAAGCGCCCGCAGGACCCTGCCGATGCTGCCAGCTTCACGGCACTCCCAGTTAGCGCGGTGCCATAAGTCTCCATCAGTTGGCCCAAGGTCTGGCCTGTTGAGGTTTGGTTGGCGTCGGTTGTGAACCAGTATTCGCCCACTTTTTCGTCGCCTGACTCGAACCACGGTTGCAGGTCCGTACTTCCCCACACTTTTAAATGGCGGCTGGGAATCAGCTTGATCGGTCGCCAATCCATACGTTATCCCAAGGCTTCCATAAATTGGTGAATGCGGTCTAAGCCGCGTTCCAGTTCCTTCATGGAAGTGGCGTAGGAAATTCGGATATGCTGCGTTGTCCCAAAAGCTTCTCCTGGCACAACAGCCACATGAGCCTGGGTCAGCAGTCGTTCAGCGAATTGCATGGAATTGTGAATGCCCTGCTTTCCAAATGCTACGCCAATGTTGGGATAGGCGTAAAAAGCTCCGCGAGGTTCAGCCAGTGTTACGCCGGGAATTTGCCGTAATCGGTTCACCACATATTCGCGTCGCTTTTTGTATTCCGCCAGCATCAGCCCCACAGATTGCTGAGGTCCGCTGACAGCCTCAAAAGCGGCTTTCTGGGCGATGGAAGTGGGGTTTGATGTGCTGTGGCTTTGCAGCTTCATCACGGCGCTGGCAATGGCCGTGGGAGCCAATGCAAAGCCAATGCGCCAACCGGTCATAGCATACGTCTTCGACAAAGACCCAGCCACCAATACCGTGGACTTACCCTTATCGGCTGAGGCGATGGAAAATGGATCGCTATCGTAGAGGAACCGGCAATAGCATTCATCGGTCAACAACCAGATTCCAAGCTTGGACGTGATGTGGAAAATCTTCTCGAATTCTTCCCGTTCCAGCAATCCGCCAGAAGGGTTATTCGGCGAGTTGATGATGATCAGCCTGGTTTTCGGAGTAATCGCTTTTTCGACCATGCCCGCAGTCAGCAGGAAGCCACTTTGCTCATCCGTCTCAACAAAAACACACTTCGCCCCAGCGTAACGGACCACATCCTGATAGGTGACCCAATACGGAACCGGGATGATCACCTCATCACCAGGATTGATTAGCACTTGCACCAGATTGAACACTGCATGCTTGCCGCCAACCGTCACCACGCATTCCGACGGCTGGAAGTTGCTGCCGTAATCCGCATGATGCCGTTCGCAAATGGCCTGCTTCAGATCCTGAGTGCCGCCCACTGGAGTGTACTTGGTAAAGTTGCCGTGAATCGCATCCACAGCCGCTTGTTTGATGTTATCGGGCGTAGGAAAATCGGGCTCACCAGCGCCAAAATCCACCAAATCGACGCCTTCACGCTTCAAAATATCCGCTTCAGCGGCCACTTTCATGGTGGAAGAAACGTTGATCAAATCAATTCTGTCGGATAATCCCGGTACGGTCAGCAACTTAATTCTCCCTGAAACCGTTCCCGCAAACGGCGGTGTACTACTTTGGGCACCATGCCGGAAACGTCGCCCCCCAGCCGGGCCACTTCTTTCACCAGTCGGGAACTGACAAAGGAATTTTCCTCGCCACTCATCAGAAAAATGGTTTCAATGTTTGGACTCAAACGGCGGTTCATCAGGGCCATTTGCAATTCATATTCGTAATCGCTGACGGCGCGGATTCCGCGAAGGATAACGGTGGCCCCATGCTTCGCTGCAAAATCGACCAGCAATCCGTCGAAGGTAACAAACTCCACGCCGGGCAAGCTGGCTGCTTCCTGCAGCATGGCAATGCGCTCTTCAGCGGGAAACAACGCTTGTTTATTTTCGTTAGAAAGCACGGCTACGATCAACTTCCCGGTGAGGCGCGTAGCTCTGGCTATAAGGTCCAGATGACCATTAGTTGGTGGATCGAACGATCCTGGAAACACGGCGACAAGGCTGTTCGTTATACCCACGAATAGACCTAAATTGTATCAAAGTGCCGGAAGCGGAAAAACCGGGACAGGTGAATATTTCTCAGATATTTTCTATGGCGAAGTGTCTTAGAAACACCAGAAATGTTCTTCTATCCAGGTTCTTGCGCAAAAAAGTAGGCCCGCTTTCCCAGTGGGAAATGCGGGCCTTTAAGGGAAGAAAACTTGTTACCAGATCACTTGTTGCGACTGCCGCTGCGGCCTTCACTGCCACGACTTTCACCGCGACCACCACCAGAGCCTTCGCCGCGGCTGGGGCTGCTTTGCGGAGCGGGAGCCGGGGCTGCACTGCGATTTCCGCCACCGCCGCCGCCACCACCGGAATTCGACCTGCTTTCCTGACGCGAAGGACGTTCTGTGACCACTGGCGAACTCATCCGAGCTGGAGCCTCCTGCGTGCGCTGAGGCTGTCCACGACCACCAGAATCATAACTGCCGCGACCGTAGCCTTGATTTCCCGATGGGGAAGAACTGCGGTCCACCGAAGGCGCCGATTGCTGCCGCGTTGGAGCCGGCGTTCCCCGGTTATATTCCTGCGGACTGGACGACGACGGTGTCGACGGCTGTTGCGATGACTGTTGAGTTGCCTGCTGCGATCCGCGCGATCCTGGATCGCCAAACCGTCCCCAACCACCACGACCAGAATCGTTCGTTACAGCAGCCGGTGCACTTGGCGTCGGTTGACCTTGCCGAGCAGAGCTGCCCCCTGCGTTAGGATTGCCAAACCGTTCCCACCCACCATCACTGCTGCGGCCTGTGCTGCGCGAAGGCTGTTGCGGAGTCTGAGGCATCGTTGCCTGTTGGTCACGAGTCGACCCCTGAACACTTCCCCTGAAACCGCCGGAATCCTGCGACCCTTGTCCACGACCGAAATCGGAAATGCGTTTCTGCTGCGTCTCAAAAGGAACCCGATCTACCCGGGTGGTCTGCCCTCGCGAATAAAAGCGTTGATCGTCGCGACTGGCCGATCCGTTCATGCGGCTGCTCTGGTCACTGTACCGGGTGCTGGACCGGTCAGGGGAGATGGGCATTTGTCCACGCACTAAC
Source organism: Acidobacteriota bacterium (assembly GCA_031394025.1). Classification (GTDB taxonomy): domain Bacteria; phylum Acidobacteriota; class Terriglobia; order Bryobacterales; family Bryobacteraceae; genus JANXSF01. The sequence continues at coordinate 6,295 of JANMWO010000007.1, read as the reverse complement.
CCGACATTTGAAATCTGATCCCGACCTACTCTCACATTCTGCACCTGTCCACGACCAAAATTACCCGTCTGAACTGTCGTGTAGCCGTTGTTGACACGTGCATTACGGTAATTATTTGTTATATTTACGTTGGTAATGTTCACGTTAACCCCACCGTTCCGGTAGCCGCCGTAATAGCGCGAACCGTACCACGGATGATAGGTTTCAAACGGTGCTAACGGCACCCAACCTACGTGTCCCCAACTGCCAAATCCAAAGAATGCCACCAGCGCTGGCCGCCAAAAACTACGTTCCGACCGCGCACCTGGGTACCAGCACCAGCCATGGCGTGGGTCACTATACCAGCGTCCGTAGTGGTAGGGAGCCCAACCAAAGGAGTCCGAACTGGCCCAAGTCCAGCCGTAATAATCAGCCCAAACCCAGCGACCGTTGCGATAAGGGGCCCAATCCGAGTTCACCCTGGGGGACCAAACTGCACCGTAGTCTTCCGATTGCACCCAACTACCGTTGTTGTCCAACTCTTCGGCACCATAAATGTCTTTGCTCACGTAATGGTAGGAGCGGCTGCGCAAAAGGTCCTTGTCCCGCCGTTCGTTCCAACTATCGAACTCATCTGTGCGTAAAGCACCAACCGTTTGAAATTCGGGATCCGATAGTTCACCGCGTACAATCATCGTGCGACCAGACTGCAGGCGCTGCGTTCCACGAGGAGAAAGCACTTCAACTTCTCCAGATCGTACTGTGATCTCAGTAGTTCCATCTGCGGAAACCGAAATACGATATGTGCCGCTGCGTGTGGGGCGAACCGCAATAGATGGTGTACTGATTTCTACATCAGCATCTAAGTCCCTAAGAATTCTATAGGTTACGGTTCCACGTGGAACCATTACCAGGTAACGGCGTTGCTCCAAAGCTCCCATTCGGACCTCAGTATCGTCCCCCAGACGAATCATATTGGAGGAATCGAACTGAATTTCGGCGCGGGAACCAGGAGCTGTAATCAGCCGATCTTCCGCCATCATAGGCTGATTCATCGTGGAGGCAATCCATTCCCCAGTGTCGCCTCGGCGGGTACTCACCTCGCCATACATCAGGCTCACTCGGGCAATTCCACGTCCCGGACCATCCTCTTCAGGCTGTTGTTGCTGCTGATTTGGGAATTGCTGATTGGGAAATTGTTGATCCTGCCCGAACAACGCAGTAGCCGAAGCTGCCAGGACGATCATGATTTGGAGTGAATTGCGTTTCATTGCCGAATCTCCTTGCCAATTGTAAAGCATCTGGTGGGCCAAAGGCTAAGCTGTTGAAATATATAGCATTTGAATCCACGCGAAGTGGTTGAAAACCACCAGGGCTGCTCCTCATGAAGCAATTTCATTTTTCAGGCCGTTGATTTTGTAGCCACGTGTCATAAGCATGCTTGCGCGGACCCGTGTATTCAATGGTATCGAAGAAATCGGCGTGACCCAATGCCCGGGGATCTCCTTCTTCCCGCAGCATTTGGTCCATTCTGTCGCGTAAATCTCGTTTCACCTTGGCATGTTCGGGAACGGCTGCTAGATTCTTCAGGCAATCGCGATCTTTTTTCATGTCGTACAGCTCTTCCGCCGCCCTTCGCCCAAACGATAGCCGATAATATTCGTCGAACCCGGAAAGCAGCAACTCTTTGGTGGGTCCATCATCCACGTTACGATAACCAGTTTCCGGATTCCCCGCTGGCCACGCTTCGGGCATGTAATTGCGAATGTAAAGAAAATCCGGGGTACGGATGGCTCGGACGGGATATCCGGCATCACCCGGACGGCCCAGGTCGTGACGCTCCTTGCCGATCAACATCACGTTCCTGGATACATCCGCTTTACCTGTCTTGATCAAGCTCAGGAAGCTGGACCCGGTGATTGTAGCTGGCGGTTTTACACCTGCCAATTCCAGAAAGGTTGGGGCAAAGTCGCGGGCATTGATGAACTCATCTACAGTTTTGCCCTGAGGAATGTTCTTACCCCATCGTATTGCCAAAGGGATGTGAAATCCGCGCTCGTAGATCTGCCCCTTCACTCTAGGGAAGGGTTCCCCATGATCAGAAGTGACCACCAGAAAAGTATTGTCCAGTTCGCCCAATTCTTCTAATTTGCGGATGACACGCCCCAAATGTTCGTCGAACCACTCCACTTCCAGGGCGTAATCTAAAAAGTCAGATCGGATGATCTTGTTGTCCGGGTAGTAGCCGGGCAGGGTCACGTCGGAAAGTTTCTTGCCTGCCCGAACGCCTGAGCCTTCTTCATACTTGCGATGTGGCTCATGGCCGCCCAACCAAAAACAAAATGGTTCATTTTTGTTCCGCTTCCCCAGGAACGCAGCAAAATTACCTGCATAGTCCACCGGGGAAATTCCCGTGTATGGCGGTTGCAATTTCAGTTCATTGTGTTGCGGGCCTGCGGGATTATCTTTCCAGCCAGTGGATTTGAAATCGCCCGGACCCCAACCTTTTCCAGTATGCCCGGTAAGGTAACCGGCATCGGCCAAAACGCTGGGGTAAACGGGGAATTCTGTCGGGAAGATGCTTTGATGATTAACCGCTTCTTTCAATTGCCAGGTGTTGCGTCCGGTGAGAATGGTGGCCCGGCAAGGGCTGCATTTTGGATTGGATGTAAAGGCGTTATTGAACAGCAACCCTTCACGCGCCACGCGATCAAAGTTTGGAGTCTTAATCCACTTGGCACCGTAAGCTCCGGCATGGCCGAATCCCCAATCGTCAGCGATGACAAACAGAATGTTGGGACGCTTAGATTGTCCAAAGCTCAAGCTGGACAAAAGAGTAGTGGAAAGAAGTTGGCGACGAGTCACTTCTTGTAAGGGTATCCTAACCAGAAGTCCGCGTCAGGCAAAACTGCCAAAAGTTTTGTTGTGTTATCAGCGTTCATCGGCGTCCATCAGCGGCCTTTAATCTTGGCCGCGCGCCGATGCACGCTGATAACAACAATTTAGGCCAGGGAGCAGTTTTTTAACCACAGGTTATCAGACTGACCCCGGTCATTTCCTCTGGTTTCGGCACGCCTAGCAACCCGAGAATCGTCGGGGCAATGTCTCGCAATGCGCCGCCTGTTCGCAGAGGTTTTGGGTCGTGATTCACCACAATAAACGGCACAGGATTCGTAGTGTGATAAGTATGCGGACCCTTGGTGATGGGGTCTATCATCGTTTCCGAGTTCCCATGATCCGCAGTAATTAACCAGGTGCCGCCACGTTCCAGGAATGCTTTTTCCAAACGGGCAAGGCAGGTGTCCACTGTTTCCACCGCTTTCTTTGCCGCTTCAAACACTCCCGAATGGCCCACCATATCGGGATTGGCAAAGTTCACCACAATCAAATCGTACTTTTTCGATTCCAGTGCCTTCACCACAATATCGGTCACACCAGCAGCGGACATCTCCGGCATTAGATCGTAGGTGGCCACTTTCGGCGATTGCACCATTTCCCGATCCTCACCATCAAACGGCTTTTCCGCACCTCCATTGAAGAAGTACGTTACGTGGGGATACTTTTCCGTTTCCGCAACCCGAAGATTCGTCAAACCTGCGCTGGAAATTACTTCGCCCATAATGTTTTTATGCGATTCCCGTTTCAACACTGCGGCGTGTGGAAAGCTGCGATCGTACTCCGTCATGGTGGTGAAGTGCAGGTTCTTCGGAGCCAACGCACGCGGCGGTTGCGGCAGTTCTGTATCGGTCAAAGCCATGCTCAGTTCCCTGCCCCGGTCGGCACGATAGTTGAAGAACAAACAAGCATCATTGTCCTCAATCAGCCCAATCGGTTTCCCACTGCTGTCCACTATAGTAAACGGATCTATGAATTCATCGGTCTTCCCTTCGGCATAGGATGTTTCCATTGCTTCCAAGGCACTGGTAGCCTTTCTGCCTGTACCTAGAACCATCGCGTTGAAAGCCTTTTCCACACGTTCCCAGCGCTTGTCACGATCCATGGCATAGTAACGACCGGAAAGGCTGGCGATCTTGCCGCCAGTCTCTTCCATCACCTTCAAAAGTTCCCTGACAAAGGGAAGTCCATTGTGCGGAGGCGTGTCCCGTCCATCGGTGAACACGTGCACAAACACTTGCCCGACGCCCACCTTCTTGGCCATACGAAGCAGTGCGTATAGGTGCGTATTCATGGAATGCACACCGCCATCGCTTACTAATCCCATGATGTGTAAACGATGCTTGGCCCCATGCGCCATGCTGGCTAGCAACGCGGGGTCCTGATCCAGAGTCCCCTGTTCAATCATCACGTCAATACGGCTGACGTCCATCCGAATCATGCGGCCTGACCCAATGTTCAAATGGCCCACTTCACTATTGCCCATTTGACCTTTCGGCAGACCCACCCACGGTCCCGATGCTTCAATTAATGTATTTGGATTATTGGCAAACAGCCGATCAAACACAGGCTTGTGCGCGTGATAAACCGCGTTGCCCTCGGTTACTGGGGAGTAGCCCCAGCCATCAAGAATCGACAATAAAACCGGCTGTTTTGCTGACATTATTGCTTGAACGCCTTCCTGCCTGCGAACTTAGCTGAAGTACCCAGCTCTTCTTCAATGCGCAGCAGTTGGTTGTACTTTGCCAGGCGATCCGTACGGCTGGCCGAACCAGTCTTAATCTGACCAGCACTTGTCGCGACGGCAAGGTCGGCAATAAAGGAATCTTCGGTTTCGCCGCTGCGGTGCGAACAGATGGAAGTGTAGCCTGCATGGGTGGCCATAGCCATGGAATCCAATGTTTCCGTAAGCGTGCCGATCTGGTTTACCTTAATCAGAATGGAATTGGCGATACCTTTTTCAATCCCCATGGATAAGCGCTTCACATTGGTGACAAACAGATCGTCACCGACTAACTGGACAGTCTTACCCATCGCTTCAGTCATTGCTTTCCAGCCCGACCAATCATCTTCGGCCATGCCATCTTCAATGGACAGAATGGGGAACTGACGTGCCCAATCGGCCCAGAATGCAACCATTTGTTCCGACGTCTTCTCGCTCTTGTCCGATTTCTTGAAGACGTATTTCTTGATTTTAGAATCGTAGAATTCGCTGGCTGCTGGATCCAGCGCAATGCTGATTTCCTTGCCTGGCTTGAAGCCGGCCAGTGTAATTGCTTCCATCACCACTTCCAACGCTTCTACGTTCGACTTGCAATTGGGGGCAAAGCCACCTTCATCGCCGACGGCGGTAGAGTAGCCCTTCTTCTTCAGCACGCCTTTCAGAGTGTGGAATACTTCCACGCCCATACGCAGCGATTCGGAAAACTTGGTTGCGCCATGGGGCACAATCATGAATTCCTGAAGATCCACGGAATTATCCGCATGGGACCCGCCGTTTAAAATGTTCATCATGGGCACTGGCAACAGGTTGGCATTCACGCCGCCCAAGTAACGGTACAAAGGAGTCTGCTGGCTGATTGCGGCAGCCCGGGCAGCGGCCATAGAAACGGCCAGCATGGCATTCGCACCCAGCTTGCTTTTGTTCGCCGTGCCATCAAGATTAATCAGGCGGGCATCCAGTTCACTTTGCAGTGTGGCGTTGAGACCAACAATGGCTGGAGCAATTTTCTTATTAATGTTTTGGACGGCCTTCAGACAGCCTTTGCCCATGTAGCGCTTCTTATCGCCATCGCGCAATTCCATGGCTTCATGTTCGCCAGTGGATGCGCCACTGGGAACGGCGGCGCGTCCCAGACTGCCGTCGGCCAGCAACACGTCTGCTTCCACAGTGGGGTTGCCACGTGAATCTAGGATCTCTCTGCCAACAATTTTGATGATTTCGGTCATTTGAATCTTTCCTGATGGGATACCGACCACTCAATAAACAGGGAGGGCCGGGACTAATGACCATTTTTGCACAAGTCAGGTGCATGCCATGTAAAAGTGGGTATGCCAAATCCGTGCCATACTAAAACTGCGCCAGTGCAACAGGCAACCGCTGAGCTTGCTCAGAGGAAAGTCCGGTCTCCATAGGGCAGCGTGCCGGTTAACGACCGGGGGGGCTCGCTCAAAGCGGGTTTTACGGAAAGTGCCACAGAAAATATACCGCCGTGGCTTCGGTTGCGGTAAGGGTGAAATGGTGCGGTAAAAGCGCACCGCGCTTCATGTAAATGAAGTGGCAGGGCAAACCCCACGTGGAGCAAGACCAAATAGGGAAGAAGGGGCGGCCCGTCCCGTTAAACTTCCGGGTAGGTTGCTAGAGCCGTCCAGTAATGGACGGCGTAGATGAATGGTTGCCACCGTGCTTTACTGTGCGGCA
>JANMWO010000578.1:0-2420 GCA_031394025.1 Acidobacteriota bacterium | reverse complement strand
ACCAACATCAGCACCATCTTCTCGAAGATCGGCAGCTCCATGTCACAAGCCGCTAACCAAGGTTCCTAACCGGATTTTGTTTGCGAAGAAGGGAGTTGGAAGCTTAGCTTCCAGCTCCCTTCTCATTTTAAAGCGATCTGCCGATATATGAAGTAGGGCATGACGTTAGGGTTAGGGTCTATTGAGGGTTGGGCTATTCCCAGTACTGAGGATAATCTCTCACTCATGTAGGGTTCTAAGCCGATTTGTTCCGCTTCATTTGAATGATAAATTTACTTATCCGCTAGAAAAAAGCGCAAAACAATACTCTGAGGAGGGTATAGGAAAATGAAAGCTAAATTCTTGAAATTAATTAAAGACACGAAAGGTCAGGACTTGATCGAATACGCCTTGATGGCAGGGTTTGTGGCTGTGGCCGCTGGTGCAATTATGCCTAGCGTTTCCAGCAACATCAGCACCATCTTCTCGAAGATTGGTAGCTCCATGTCGCAAGCAGCTAACCAGGGCTCCTAAGCTAGTTTGTTGTTGAAAGGGGGCGGTATGGCTGCAAGGCTAACCGCCCCCTTTCGTTTTTACCCGCTTAAACCGCCCCGTTTTTCTTGAACCATTCATTCAACCGCTTAAATCCATTCTCAGCCGATTGCTTGTCGTAACTTGGACGATAGTCTGCATGGAAACCATGCTGCGCTTCCGGATAAACCACAATTTCCGACGCTTTACCAGACGCCGTGCCCGATGCCTTTAATGCCTCCCGCATCTTGTCGATACTCTCTTGCGGAATGCCCGTATCCTTCCCGCCATATAGTCCCAATACCGGCGCATGTAAAGATCCAACCACGTCAATGGGATTCTTGGGAGTCAGGTCACTGGTCTGCCCTACCAACCTTCCATACCAGGCCGCACCAGCTTTCAACTTGGGATTGTGAGCCGCATACAGCCACACCACCCTGCCGCCCCAGCAAAAGCCGGTGATGCCCAGCTTATTCACATTGCCCTTGTTCTTCGACGCCCAAGCCACCGCTGCATCCAGATCGGACATAACTTGTGCATCAGGAACCTTCGACACTACTTTGCTGATCACTTCCTGAATGTTGGTGATTGCCGAAACATCTCCCTGCCGGGCATACATTTCCGGAGCAATCGCCAAATGACCCAGCTTGGCAAAGCGACGGCAAATATCTTTGATATGCTCATGCACACCGAAAATCTCCTGCACCACCAGCACGGTAGGGAAATTCTTGCCCTTGGCCGGCATCGCCCGATAGGCAGGGATGGATCCGTCCTTGGTCGGAATTTTTACTTCGCCTGCAACCAGTCCCTCGGCGCTCGTTTTTATCGTCTCCGCCGAAATTGGCTGAACAGCCAATGCGAATCCGGCACTTAATTTCGTGACCAGGAACCGACGTCTGTTTTCCGAAGGGTTGGGCGGAGCTAAACACAGCGACTCTGCTTCCAACAATGACCCTGACTCTTTCATAATTTAATTCTCCTTTGAACCGATTCTACTATCTCACCCACGCTGCAGGCTGGCCCTAATCTTCTCTTTTTGAGCCAGTGCCTCATCCGTAAACCAGGGGTCCACGTCCGGTTCAAATGCTGCATGGGCAACTCCCGTGGATTCCAGCACAATCTTTTTCAAGGCGGCAAATGTTGCCGGAGGCTTTCCGCTTAAATATTGGGCCAGTTCCATCCCTGCCGCCTGAATCTGCGTTTCCGGTACGACCCGCGTCACCAGGCCAGCATCCAGCGCCTTCATTGGAGAAAGTGCTTCCCCAGCCAGCACCATTCTACGTGCCACCGGCCCGCCCACCGCCGTCGATAGCATTCGGAAAATAGAATGCGGCAGTACCACGCCAACGTCAATCTCATTCATCGCGAAACGGTAGTCGCCTTCGGCCATCACCCGAAAGTCGCAACACAGGGCCAGAATCGCACCACCGGTTACGGCATGGCCTGGAAGTGCACCAACCACCGGCTTGGGGAAATTAAGGATCATCGTGATCAGTTTCCCAAACGCGTCCAGAAAATCCCGCATCTGCTCCCGGTTGTAGGCAAAAACTTCCATTGCATCAAATCCCGCAGAAAAGAATCTGGGAACAGCGCTGGTGTACAGTACCGCGCGCACATCCACATCCGATGCAGCTAATTGGAAGGCATCCAGAAGTTCACCCAGCATTTGACGATTCAACGGATTCGCCTTAGGCCGGTTCATGGTGACTATCGCCACCGCACCACTCGTTTCAAATTGGACAAATTGCATAATTCAACTACTGTCGCGCTTCCAGATCCGGCGCGCAAGCAGGAAATTCTGGTACGCTCAACCGGAGAGCATGTCAGGCAAGTTATCCACCACAGACAGCGGTTTAGGCGCTGATTTAAGCAAAGACACGGCCCCGGTTCGTCCAGGCGAAGAACTTCCT
>JANMWO010000628.1:0-4841 GCA_031394025.1 Acidobacteriota bacterium | reverse complement strand
ACAATAACATTTGACATTGTAACAATGTAGCAAAGGAAAGTCCCAGCGTTGGGACTTATTTTGCGTCCCGAAATACGTAAGATTCAAGGCAGAAAACGCGATTGATGACAACAGTGGTTACACCGTCATGACGGTAGCGAGCAAGCCAACGCTTTGGAAAAGCATTGCCTACCACGGGACCATTGCTACAGAAAGCCGATTGATTAAGTGCAGTGAAACGCCCTTACGGCTTTTTGGGCAGCGGCTGCCAGAGCTCAATCTTATTCCCATCCAGGTCATAGATCCAGGCAAAGCGACCGTAGGATTCATCCATTCGTTTGGCGTCAATCTTTACTCCCTCTTGCTTTAAGCGGTCGAGCAAAGCATCCATATCGTCCACGATGTAGTTGACCATGAACGGTGCGGGGCTGGGATCGAAATAGTCGGTGGACGAGGGAAAAACAGTCCAAACTGTAACGTGTTCCTTTTGCGGGTCGGCGTGTTCGCGCCACGGAAGCATAGCGCCATGACCTTTATCCGCGAGTCCAAGATGCTTCGAATACCATTCGCGCATCTGATCGCGATTAGCAGATTTAAAGAAGACACCGCCGATTCCAAGGATGCGCCCACGCTGCTCCACTTTGACAGGCGGCTTCGGCTTTTCAGGTTGCTGAGATTCCACTTTTTGCCCTCCATTTGAGCTGACCGAGATGAGCAACAGCGCGCCCAGCGCAATTGTGATCCAGGGTATTTTTTGCATCTATGGATTATATCCGTTTCGATTCTGGAGAAAACAGTTCGCTCAAAGCACCTTGCAGGAATGTGACACTCCTATCATCTGGAAGCGAGTATTATGATGGGGTGCAACGTCTTTCAGCGACATTTCTGTTTCTTTCCTGTTTGACCTTCAGCCAGACCCCATCCACACCCACATCCCGTTTGGATGGTGTTGTTAGCGATGCATTGAGTGGTGCGCCAGTGCGCCGTGCGACCCTCACACTTACCTCGACCAAGGGGAATGCAGGGACCATCATTGCGTCATCCGATGGTGACGGGAAATTTTCAATCACCGGCATTGCGGCGGGTGTCTACAAGCTGTTTCTGGAAAAATCAGGCTACTTGAATCAGGAATACGGTTCAAAGACTTTTCAATATGCCGGTGAAATGATCACGTTGGGAGCTGGCGAAACAAAGTCGGACTTGCAATTCAAGGCTATGAAGCAATCTGTGATCACGGGCAAAGTGATTGACGAAGATGGGGACCCAGTAACGCAATCATCGGTTTCAGCAATGCAGAAATCACGGTGGAACACCCGCAGCGGCGGAACAAACGGCAATACCAACGATATTGGCGAGTTCCGCATTGCCGGGCTCACGCCGGGTAAATACATAGTGGTTGCCAACTCCTTCAATCGCAGAATGAACCGTTCTACCACCGGCATGATTAACGGGGTGATGCGCACCATTCGATCAAACGTGACGCAGCAACCGTCAGCGCAGGAAGAGGATTTTGCGCCAACGTTTTTCCCTTCGGCAAATGACGAAGCATCGGCTTCCGTCATCGATATCCTTCCGGGTCAACAGATGGATAATATCGTGATTCGGATGCGGAAGATTGCGGTGTACAGCATCCGCGGAACAGCCCAGTATATTGGTTCCAAACCGCCGACGGAGCAAGGTGTGCAGGTGCAGTTGATCCCTAAGGATGCAGTAGCACTTTCCAAAGGATTTGGAGCTCGGCAAATTAGCACCATGCTTCAAAAAGACGGGACATTCGAGTTTCAAGGAGTGGCCCCTGGGGCGTATAACGTTGCGGCTCTGCGACATGATCTGGCGCAATGGCCGTTGGGGTCCGCGCCGATTGATGTGCATGGCAATGTTGAAAATTTAGGGATCACGTTTGGAGATCCAGCTAAATTGGCGATGGAAGTTATTTGGGAAGACAAAGAAGAAACCAAGCCGGTGAATGGATACGTGATGCTTGCATCCCTAACCGTTGGCAATTTTGTAACCCCAACTTTGATAGTCAAAGAAGGAAAGCTTGCTGCTATGGGTGTACCTGGGGGGACCTATTCGGCACAATTTCAATCTGCTGATGCGATTGCTTACGTGAAACAGATAAGGGACAAATCAGGTACAGATCTTGGGCGTCAATTGACCATCGTTGAGAATACAAATCCGGAATTGACGTTGGTGTTGAGCACCAAGATGGCTCGATTAGAAGGTTCGGTTTCGGCTGACGGCAAAGCGGCAGGCAATACGACGGTGGTGTTGTTTCCCGATGGGGAAAATCGCGGCAGCATGGGAAGGCTTCGGACATACAAGACGGATGCTGGTGGAAGATTCAAAATGGAACGAGTGGTGCCTGGATCGTATAAGCTTTTCGCGTTTGAAGAAGAGATTCCGGGTAACGTTTTTTTGAATGGTGCCCCGCCGCAATTTCTTGAAAATAAGGGAACTGTGGTTACTGTGAAGGAAGAGTCCTCAGAGAAGGTTGATTTGACCATTACGAAAGTGGAATAGATTGTTGCCCTAGTGGCCGCCAACATGGTCCAATAGATGAAACCCCACCCGGAGGACCAAGCGAGTTGAACAAAGCAATCCTCGCCCTGGAAGATGGAACAATCTTCGAGGGTAAGGCATTTGGTGCGTCCATTGAAAGAAGTGGCGAAGTAGTCTTCAATACTTCTATTACCGGCTATCAGGAAATCTTCACAGACCCTTCCTACTCCGGACAGATTGTTGTTCTCACTTATCCACAAATTGGCAACTACGGTGCCAATGAGCAGGATTCCGAATCCAGTCAGCCATACATTGAAGGATTGGTAGTTCGCGACTTTTCGCCGAACACCAGCAATTGGCGATCAGACGAATCTGCGGATCAGTTTCTGGCAAAGAATAACATTCCTGTTGCGGCTTCCATTGATACGCGAAAGTTAGTGAAACATCTGCGCACGCGTGGCGTGATGCGCGGCGTGTTGTCTACGGTGGAGAGCAATCCCGACACGTTAATCCAGCGGGCGCGGGCAATTCCATCCATGGCCGGACTGGACCTGGCCACGCGCGTTTCCACTTTGAAGCAGTATGAATGGTCAAAGGGTGTGGAGCCGTGTTCCCCTTCCGAACGGCTGGCCCATGTGCGAACTTTGAAAGACGGTGAACAACCATTGCACGTGGTGGCTTACGATTACGGCATCAAACGGAATATTCTGCGCAGGCTGGTATCAAGCGGATGCCGCGTGACGGTGGTACCGTCGCTAACAAGTGCGGAAGACGTGCTTTCACTCAATCCAGACGGCGTGTTTCTTTCTAACGGTCCAGGCGACCCGGAGCCTTTGGTTGCGCAGGCGGCGCAGATCAAAAATCTGATTGGTAGAACTCCAGTATTCGGAATTTGCCTGGGTCACCAGATGCTGGCATTGGCCTGCGGGGCGAAGACCTTCAAGTTGAAATTTGGCCATCGCGGCGGTAATCATCCGGTGATCAACCATCTGACGAAAAAGGTGGAAATCACGGCGCAGAACCATGGCTTCGCAGTGGACCCCGATTCGCTGAAAGCTAGCGAAGTGGAACTGACCCACGAGAATTTGAACGATCATACGCTGGAAGGATTCCGGCTGAAGAATGCTCCGGCTTTCTGCGTGCAATATCATCCGGAGGCTGCACCGGGTCCGCACGATTCGCTTTACCTGTTCGACGATTTTATAACACTGATGCGCGAGCACAAACACTAAACGTACAATGCCCAGACGCAACGATATCCACCGCATTATGATCATCGGTTCAGGCCCAATTATTATTGGCCAGGCTTGTGAATTCGATTATTCTGGAACCCAGGCTTGCAAAGCGCTAAGGGCTGATGGCTATGAAGTTGTGTTGGTGAATTCCAACCCGGCCACCATTATGACCGACCCCGATTTGGCGGATCGAACGTATGTGGAACCGCTGCATCGGGACTATCTGGAGAAGATCATTGAGCGGGAGCGTCCCGACGCGTTGCTGTCCACGGTTGGCGGTCAGACGGGCTTGAATCTGTCGATTGAATTGGCCGAAGCAGGCATTCTAGAAAAGTACGGCGTGGAATTAATTGGGGCTAAGATAGACGCCATCAAGAAAGCCGAAGATCGCTTGTTGTTCAAAGATGCGATGAAGAAAATCGGCTTGGAAACGCCGCAGTCGCAACTGGTGAATAGCCTTCCTGGGGCACTTAAGTTTGCTGAAAAAGTTGGGTATCCGTTAATTCTACGGGCCAGTTTCACCATGGGTGGAAGTGGCGGTGGCATCGCTTATAATCGTGAAGATCTGGAAGCGATTCTGGCGCGTGGCTTGGATCTTTCTCCAGTGCATGAAGTACTGATTGAAGAGAGCGTTTTGGGTTGGAAAGAGTTTGAGTTGGAAGTGATGCGAGACCAGGCAGACAACTGCATTATTGTCTGCTCCATTGAAAATTTCGATCCAATGGGAGTGCACACGGGCGATTCCATTACCGTTGCTCCCGTGCAAACATTGACGGATCGCGAATATCAGATGATGCGCGATGGCGCGTTGCGTTGCTTGCGGGAAATCGGCGTGGATACGGGCGGTTCCAACGTGCAGTTCGCCATCAATCCAGCGGACGGGCGCATGGTGGTTGTGGAGATGAATCCGCGCGTGTCACGGTCGTCGGCATTGGCATCGAAGGCGACAGGATTTCCGATTGCGAAGATCGCGGCGAAGCTGGCGGTTGGATACAGACTGGACGAAATTCCGAACGACATCACCCGTTTGACGCCAGCCTGTTTTGAACCGACCATCGATTACGTTGTGGTGAAAATCCCTCGCTGGCAATTTGAAAAGTTCCCTGGCTCTGATCCGACACTTGG
>JANMWO010000586.1:0-6105 GCA_031394025.1 Acidobacteriota bacterium | reverse complement strand
ATTCGCCCTTGAAGAACTCCGCGCTGGCCGCATCACTGAACAGCAACTCGGCAAAATGCTCAGTCTCGCCCGCATTCAAATAGATGGATTTCTCAAGCCTCATGGCATCTATCAGGACTACACCATGGAAGACTTTGAAGAGGAACGAAGGGCACTCAAAGAGCTAGGTTTGTAACTTGTGCGGTTAGTAATCGCCGATACAGGCCCCATCAATTACTTGATCCTGATCGGACACATCAACGTTCTTCCTCAAATATTTGAACGCGTAGCGCTTCCAAGCGCCGTCGAGACTGAACTGTCCAACTTCCTTGCGCCCGAAATCGTTCGCCGCTGGATCGCTTCGCCTCCTGCATGGCTTGAGGTTCACGACACAAGCGGCCTGCCGATTGTGTCTGGACTTGGTAAAGGAGAAACCGCCGCAATTGCCTTGGCTGAATCGATCCGCGCTGACCTATTGTTAATCGACGAACGGGTAGGCTTTGGCGTGGCCAAAAGAAAAGGGATTCGAGTTACTGGCACACTTGGATTACTCGATCTGGCTGCAGACCGTGGTCTGTTGGATTTTGCTGACGCTATTGGAAAGCTCGAGACCACCAGCTTCCGGCGTCCCGAAGCGATTGTGAAAGCCCTTCTCACTAAACACAGAGCGGCAGACAAACTATGACCGCTGCTGCCCAGCTTGTCCATGCGCGCACCTCCCCCTCACTCCCCGCGTTGATCGCCGGAGCCGGAAAACCCGCCTCCCTCCGCTTCCTCGAATTCTTCACCGTCAACATCCGCAACCCAAACACGCGGGCTGCTTATGCTCGAGCCGCTGGCGCGTTCCTCGGCTGGTGCGACTTGCAGGGCGTCACTTCGCTTGCCGGCGTGCAGCCTGTTCTGGTTTGCGGCCTATGCTGAGCAGCTGGGACGCACCATGTCCACTCCCACCGTCAAGCAACATCTGGCTTGTATTCGCATGCTGTTTGATTGGCTGGTGATCGGGCAAGTGGTGCCGTCGAATCCGGCGCACTCTGTGCGTGGGCCGCGACACTCGGTGTCCAAGGGGTCAACCAAAGTGCTGTCTTCGGAAGAAGCGACGGCGCTACTTACTAACATGGATGTTACAACCGTAGTTGGTCTACGGGATCGCGCTTCGATTGCTGTTATGACGTACACCTTTGCCCGCGTCGGCATAGCCGACCCGGTCAACTTGTCACGGTTTCCTCTACTTCTGCTTCATGATAAATAATTGGGAGGGTTTTCAAACATGTAACGAAATCACGATTTCGTCTATTCGTTACTTTAACCCCTTCCATCGCTCCCGGTAACACTAAAATCGGCCAGCACCTGTTCCTCACACTCGTGAGTGAATTCCTCAAACCGACCCTCATCCAACATCTGGTGAAACCGCAAACGATCAGGATGCGCAGTTAATAAATAATTCCGCGCGGCACTTCGCCGCCGCCCAAGTTCCACTCCGTCCAATTCCTCTAAACCAGCCTGTGCCTTCTTGCGGCGATTTTCTTGCGATTCCACCACCCCGGATTCCGCCCACAGAGCTGTCTGTCCGCCATTTACCACCTCCGAGTACCTCGCAGGCCCTTTCGACGCCTTCACGGGCATCTCTGGCTCAATAACCGCCACCTCAGGCAGCAATGTTCCCTGTTCTAGCCGGGAAATAAACTCCTCAAAGCTGATTAGCGGCACTCGCGGCTTGATTTCCACCTTCACCGCGTTCCACACCAGGCTGTTTTGATTTTCTCCGGTCATCTGCGAAAAGCTCTTGATCCAGGCGGCCATCTTGTGCCGTTTCCGCACGTCGATTTCCTGCAGCTCGGCTTCTGGCAGACTCTTCGCAAAGCGTTCGATTTCGTAGTAGCAATACTCTTCGTAATCGATCTGCTGCTGTTGCCGTTTGCAGTATTCTTCATCGTGCCGGGCCTGGGCATTTTGCTTGGCCTCGCGCTGACGGCCGCTTTCAAAGCCGGGAGCGGGCATCACGTTGTCGGTCAGAACGTAGACGTAAAAACCCGCCGGGTTCTTAAACTTTTTCGGTTCATTGGCCAGCAGCTCATCAGCCCATTCCAACTGATCGCGCACCTGCTGGCCTTCGGTCAGGTTAGTCAGGAGTGTTCTGGCTTTGGCCAGGCCAATGCCGCGCTTAGTCAGTTCTTCAAGCAGCGGATGTTCGGCCATGGGCGTGGCGGCCAGCAGATCGGCGACCGGTTGCGGTTCGGCATCAAGAATTATTTCAGCCTTCCCCTCAATCACAACTTCCGGCGATTCGGCGAGTTTGCTGCGGCGTGAAAATGTCATGTACTCGGCTTTCGCCCGCGGCCCTGGTTTGTAGCACATCATCCAATCGGGCCCGTTCGACTGGTCGAGATTCTTTTCGTAAATGATCCGCGCAATGTAGCCCGATTTCAAATGCGGGCGGTGCACCTTCGCCATCTGCACCCGGAAGTTTTCATAATCGGTATGCCGAGTAAGTGCCGAGTAAGTGCAAAATTCCGAATACGAAATACGCGCCAGCAAGTTGCCATTTTTGAGAGCGGCATAAATCCGGCTGCTGATAATTTCGTAAAACCGCTGCGGCGACGGGGCCAGCAATTTCAGATATTCATAATTCAGCGGACGGATGGGGGCGTTGTTGAGCACTTCACGGTACGGTTCGTTGAGCACGATGTAAATTGCATCGGCCTCGCTGCCATCGGGAAGTTCTTCGCCGGTGAATACGACGCTGTAACGGGTGAAGCCGGCTTCCAGCGATTTCTCTTCTCCGCTGGTAGTTCGATATTTGATTTTGGCGCTGATGAAAGCACTGGCATTTTGCAACATGCCTTTTTTGACGATGGCTCTATTTTTACCGCTCTCAGCCGACAGTCCTAGAGCCTTACACAAATCCGTCAGGTTGCCGATTTTGATGAACTTCGGAAGCGGCCTTCCTGCCTCGTCAATTTTCCGGTTCACCACAATCGTGTCGATCTTGTACGCCATCTGCCGAGCTTGGCCGTAACGGTCGCTGTAGGAAACTTCCCATTTCAGATCGAGCACCCCATCGGGTCTGCGCTTGGTGATCTGAATATTCACCGAGCCTTTTTTGGAGAGGTTGTGAATGGGGTATCGGGACAACTCCGTTTCCACTCCGATGCGGGTGATTGGTTCGAGGATTTCCGCTATCGAAATCGGCACCTCTGCAACGGCTGTTTCGGCGTTGGTTTTTGGTTTTCCGGTGTTGCGTTTTGTGTTCATCGGTGTTCAAAGCAACAACAACATGGCTGCTGTTGTTGTTTGTTGTTTAAAGTCTAATGCTTTAAAGTCTAAACAAAGTCTAGACACTTGTAAAGGCTTATTTTTCAATTAATTAGGAACGATTTCCGTACCTCAAAGTGCCGACAACCGTACCTCAAAGTGCCGACACCGCGTACCTCAAAGTGCCGGGTTCCGTACCTCAAAGTGCCGACAACCGTACCTCAAAGTGCCGGGCTCTGTACCTCAAAGTGCCGGGGTCCGTACCTCAAAGTCCCTGCAAACGTACCTCAAAGTCCCTGGCAAAAATGTGTGATTCCAACGACTTGCAAAGAGCCCTTAAAAAGACTGGTTTTGAGTCTATGAAAATGTCTTGACTGCGGGGCTTGCAGCGTCTGTTTCGCGTCCGCTTTCCGTACCCGATTTTCCCAATCCTGCGGGGAATTCCCCGGAAAATCCAGCGAGGCTACCCCAAGAAAAAAGAGGGCTAACCCTGCCCGTCGAGCCGATAACTCGGGAAAACCAGGTCCCGGTGCTTGCTCCCCGCTGAGCGGAAGCGGTATCGATTGGTAGTAATATTGGCCGCTGAAAGCAGACTGGGACAGGGCTGTTCAGCCTGCCCAAATCCGGAATGACAATCACGGAAAGATGGTCTGAATTTGAAGGACAAAATGGCTAGGAGAATAGACTCTTTCTTATGCTGAAACGGTACCACACGAGTCCAAGCTTTTCGATGGTTGGATGAAGGAAAAAGTGGTCTTGTTATCGCCGTGAATTCTTCCTTGCAGCGGCAAGATTGTGGCGGGACCGAAAGATAGAGTTACAGCCTCGATGGGTCGTACGTTTTTTATCTGGTCCAGGGATTAACAATCGGAACACCGGCAGATGCAAAGTCGATCACATTGCGCGTTACGACGGTCATCCCGTGTACAATCGCTGTCGCGGCAATAAGCCCGTCACGAACGGGGCGCGGATCTGGCACATGGAGCCTTGCACTATGTTGAGCAACAGCGGTATTGATGGGCAATATGCGGCCACTGAAAGCAGGCAGAACGTGACCGTTTAGCCATGCCCGGAGCATGGCTCCTTGCAATGGGTCGCGACGTTCGGCCAGCAGTACACCAATTTCCAATTCCTGGATGGTGATCACGGACAAATATAAATCTGAAGCATCTACGCTATCGGCCCATTCGGCAACACGACTATCAGCTTTGCCAAGACGAATTTTTCGCAGTTCGGATACGACATTGGTATCAAGTAAATACATCAGGAGAGCTTAAAAAGCGTGGCGCATGTTATTCAAATTCCGCCGGTTGTGCAAGGTCACGCAAGGACGGAATTACAAGTTCAATATCTTCTATGCCGGGCATTGCCAAAAGATCGGCGATCTTCGTATTTCCGCTGGTTAGCTTCTTATATTCGTCGAACGTAAGTAGCACATGCACCGGTCGACCGCGGTCTGTTATAAACACCGGACCAGACTTTGCGGCTTTCTTGGCACGGCTTGCATCCTGGTTGAACTGGCGGCTGGAAAGGGTAGTAATCGGCATGACAGGCTTGTTTTCGTTGTTAATGTAGATACGTTACCACAAACAGAAAAACGAGGTTTTCATCTGCGTCATCTGCGGATAAACGTCTGCCTGTCGCTCTTTGACGCGTAACGAAATCGTTTTTTACAGATTCCCATGCCTGTTGTGCTATAACAATCAGTCAATGACAGTTTTCCTAGGCATTGTTTCTCAAAAAGGCGGAGTGGGTAAAAGTACCCTTGCCCGGCTGGTGGCCCGTGAATATGCCCAGGCCCAATGGACGGTCAAAATCGCCGACCTGGACATTTCCCAAGGCACGAGCTTCAACTGGCAGGCCCGCCGACTGCAAAACGCCCTGGAACCAGTAATCCCAGTGGAACGTTTCGGCACCGTGGAACAAGCGGTGAAAAGTTCCACTCCATACGACCTGGTCATTCTGGACGGCCCGCCGCATTCCACCGTCGGAACGCTGAAAATCGCCGCCGTATCAGAAATGGTTATTCTGCCTACCGGCTTATCGCTGGATGACCTGGAACCGTCCGTCCTGCTGGCTCATGAAATGGTGAAGAAGGGCATTTCGAAACAGAAGCTTATTTTCGCTCTGTGTCGGGTAGGAGAAAGTGAAGTGGAGATCAACGAGGCCCGGGCCTACATCGGTCAGGCCGGCTACGCTGTTCTTAAAGGTGAGATTCCCGAAAAAACCGCCTATCGCCGAGCCAGTGACGAAGGCCGCACGCTCACCGAGACCCGTTTTCAAACTCTGAATGGACGCAGTGACCAACTGGCCCAGAGCATTGCCGATCAACTCAGTCGTATTCAGAAAAAAGGAAAGGTAGCAGCAGCCAATGGCTAAAATCCCACCGCCCCGCGCGTCTACGTCGAAATCAAAGAAAGGTCCACCGCCGTCAATGGTGAAGACGGTCGGGAATCTGGACAAACCGGAATCAGCGGCGTTGCAGACACTGAATCTGCGTGTCCCACTGGAGTTCAAGCGCGATTTGAAAGTGTACGCCGCCCAGAACGGCCGTTCCATGACGGATCTGCTGATGGAAGCTTTTGGTATGTTACGGAAACATCGGGGGTAAGAGAACGAATAGACGAAATCGTGATTTCGTTACACGGCAAGAAACAAGGCGCTGAAGTTACCGTCGAATCGTGTTAAGTAGTAATAGGGTTACGATGAAAGAGGTAAAAACATGGCGAATCTTGATTGGTCCGATTGCCCCTTAGTTGAAGTTATTCCCGGCAAGGTGAGCGGCGCACCACTGCTCAAAAACACCCGCCTGCCGGTGGAAGCCATCACGGGAAACTATGATGCTTTCCGCGACGAGGGATTGACCCCGGA
>JANMWO010000558.1:0-5461 GCA_031394025.1 Acidobacteriota bacterium | reverse complement strand
TTTCCTGAATCTGTTTTCTTAGGCGCACCCCAACCTGAACTCAATTTCCGGTGCTTGGCCTTTCTTACGGCGGGATGGGGAATTCGGAGTGTTAATGACACTACCGGCGCGGCTGATCAAATTGGCATCCGGCAACTCTCGCCGTGGCCAGGATCATCGGCGCCAACCCCCCCTGTTCCCCCGAGCATCGATTGCTCAAAACTTTGAGTCACAATAAGTGGCCCATTTTGTTCTACATAAACAAAAGGTGACTCCATGACAAGTCCAATGGAAATCCGTCCCGTAGCGGGTGCCGTGGTAGTTAGCTGGGATCAGGGTGGGCGTAGCGCGCCGACTACCATCGACGATACCAATAGCGGGTTTAACGTCTCGGCCGGGGTCATGGCAGTGGCCTTTCACAAGAAATTCATTAGTGCAACGAAAGCTAAACATATTCTGGTGCGAACCGATCAGGTGGATGGCGATTGGGAGGGTGGAAATTTTTCTGATGACGACAGACTTCTATTTACGGACAGTCAATCGCAAAAGGATGGGCCAATCGTCATCGAATTTGTATCTGCTGCCGACTTGACGACTCCCGTAGCCGTTGCCGCTGCAGGTGCTCAGCTCCAAACCTTTTTTGACGGCGAATTCACGGGCGTTATTAGGGCCATTGGCACGAGCGGTGCGGTGTTCGAATTTAGGCGTCGTGGCGATTCCAACGCCAACCGCGATGGATCCGCAGTATTTCTCGGCGCTACCAGCGACGGTCCCGCCGAAATCGTCCGCATCGAATTCTTGACGACAAATATTGTCAACGACGGCCACGCGCGCTTCGATAAGCGAGGGTTTGCGATCAACCAGCTTTCTGTTGTGCCGTAATCGGTTCAGCGTTCCCATCGGGCAGGTTATTAAACCAAGTAATCGGAGAACAAGTGATGAAAACATTCCATTCTCAATCTAAGGGCCGGTGGCACGTACGTGGGGTATATTTGGTGAGAATGCTGGCATTGTTGATGGCCGCGATATTTGGCGTTGCATCGGATATGGCCTTTTCGAAATCCGCGTTGAATGAACATTTGGCTAAGGCGCCGCCGAGATGCGAAAGGGAAATCAAGGCCTATGTTGTCGCAATCGAGCAAGTCTACACATACAACCGTTTTGGTTCATTTAACCCCAATGGAATGATGTATGCACTACGTCGTGACGTGGTTGATGAAGAAACCGGTAAATCCATCAGCTTGGAACCAAATAAGGACGACGATTTACGATTAGCTGGGAAGGTCCATTTACGCGAAGGGAAACGCCCACGCCCACTCATCTTACGGATGAACATGGGCGATTGCTTGGAGGTTACATTTACCAATCTTTTAAATCCTTCGACGAGCGGACAAGATTCATTTAATGATCCGCTCACCGGTAATTTTTCCGTGAGGGATGGGGAAGATCCAGGGACTCGGCACGCTTCTATCCAGGTGAATGGCCTTGAGTATGCTGACACGCCTAAGGATTATCGCTCTGGAAAATATTCATTTGGCACCAATGTCGGTCGCCTACCGATTGGACCCCATAACAAAAAGAATAAATGTTCTAGGTCGGCCGTTGAATTCGGGGAAGATAACTGCGTGCTTGCTGCGCCCGGCGAAACCAGAATATATAAGTGGTACGGTAAACAAGAGGGGGGCTATCTCTTTCATTCGATGGCCGGGCCGGCTGGAGGCGAGGGAGATGGAGGCCAACTAGGACTTGGGTTGTTCGGCTCAGTCAACGTGCAACCCAAGGATGCCAAATGGTATCGCTCTCAAGTAACCGAGCGCGAATTGGAACTAGCCACAGTCGGTACGACAAAGTATGAGCAGCCGAAAATTAACTACGAGGCTACCTTTCCTCCGACTGATAAATTGCACCGCTATGTAAGACCTCTCGATCCCATCTTGAACATGCTGAAATGTTTAGTGTCCGATATCGGTGGTAAAAGCTGCAAATTGTATGAGCTAATTTATTCAGACTTGAACGCGGTAATCGATAACACTAGAAAAGGCGAAGGGTGCGACAACAAGAAAGTGTATGCGCATCTCCAGGAAGGTACTGCCTGTGGCAGACCCTACAGGGAATTCACTAGCATTTTTCACGACGAGATAACGGCAGTTCAAGCGTTTCATGAATTGGAGAACGAAGCGAATCCACTTAGTTCGCTGCGGGATGGCATGGCCATCAACTATGGCTCAGCCGGACTCGGTTCGATGGTGATGGCTAACCAGCGTGGCATCGGTCCAGCGGCAAATTGCAAGGAATGCAAATTAGAGGAATTTTTCTTGGCGTCGTGGGCAAATGGTGACCCCGCACTTGTAGTCAAAGAAAATGCAGAGAGCGGAAAAAAAGAAGCGCTATATCCGGATGATCCGTCCAACGTTCATCACTCGTACATGGGGGATCCAGTACGTTTTCGAAACATGCATGCGGGGCCGAAAGAAACCCACGTGTTTCATTTACATGCGCACCAATGGGTTCAAGATAAGCATGACCCTTCTTCGGTCTATCTTGATTCGCAGACCATTTCCCCTGGCGCCGTGTTCAGTTATGAGATTCATTATGGCGGGTCCGGCAACAGAAATTTTGTCGTTGGCGATTCGATTTTTCATTGTCATCTTTATCCACATTTCGCCCAAGGCATGTGGGAATTGTGGCGGAGCCATGATGTATTTGAGAACGGCGCTGATGAACGGAAATTACCTGATGGAGAAATCGCCGACGGCACACCGAATCCAGCACTTGTTCCTCTCCCTCGTACCGCTTTGGCCCCAATGCCGACTCCGGAGTTTAAAGGGTATCCATTTTATATTGCAGGACAAAAGGGCCATCGCCCGCCGCAGCCACCAAAAGACCTAGATTTTGAACCGGCCACTGGGAAAGTTTACGGCGGACTGCCGCGGCATCGAATTCTCGGCGCTACCTTGGAAAATAAAGTAGAGGTAACGCAAGAGGTGGCAAACCGTAATAGCGATATCTGCGCAAAACCGGATTCGCCCGACCTCTACAATCAAGGAAAAAAGCAGGCGGCATGTAATGCCAAACGTGTCGCCGATTTGAACAAGGACAACGCGCTGTGGTCACTAACGGGTAAGCTCGCATCCGCAAATATCGAGTTATTTCCCCGTCGGAAAGTAACGCATAGCGACGGATCGCAGATTGAAAGCGATGGTTCAGACGCGGAGAACGTCGCAATGAAGTTTCATCGCGGTGAGCTTTGGAGCGACATTCCCGCCAAGCGCGCTAAAAAAGATCAATCCGACTACTCTTTTCCATCAATGGGTTATCCGTCAAGTGACTCACATGGCAATCTCTTTGATTCTGCCGGTAAGCGCATCGCGTTTCGGGTCAACGGTCGCTCAGAACAGGCCGGCGCACCGTTCGCCGATCCCTGTCCTGATAATTATTACGTTACAGGAACCAAGGAAAAAGATAAGAAAAAAGTCGAAACGCGAGAATATAGGGCCGCCTATGTGCAATTTGACATGACGGTCAACAAAGCGGGTTGGCACGATCCACAGGCGCGGATAGCCGTTCTTGAGGACGACATTAAAGGAACGATGGACGGTTCGCGCCCTGCCGAGCCATTGTTTTTCCGCGCGAAGTCAGGAGAATGCGTCGTGTTTAAGGCCACCAACCTGATCCCAAGCAACTTGAATTTGGATGATTTTCAGGTCTATTCGCCCACCGACGTGATTGGGCAACACATTCACCTCGTCAAGTTCGACGTCACATCGTCGGATGGATCGGGCAATGGCTGGAACTACGAAGACGGGACCCTCGCAGCAGATGAGGTTCGCGAGCGAATTGTTGCAAATAATCTCTTTCAGATATCAATTGGCGGTAATCAAATCATTATTCCCCAGACCCATCGCATTTTCAAAGAAGGCTCGCTTAAAGATGATTCTCGCGGCGTATGCCCGCCACCGCCAACTAATCCTAGAGATGTACAAGGCTGGAAGCAATGGGCAAAAGACGCTTCCGAGAATCATCCGTGGTGTGGCGCCCAAACCACCATTCAGCGCTGGTGGGCGGATCCCTTACTAAACAAAAAACCAAGTCCCGATGCGCACGACCGCACGCTGCGGACGGTATTTACCCATGACCATTTTGGTCCCAGTTCGCACCAGCAACACGGTCTATATGCTGCTCTTGTCATTGAACCGACTCTTTCGGAATGGGAATACCCAAATGGGCAGCCGATGGGTGGCAGCAACAAAAAACGTCCCGACGGTGGCCCAACTCACTATGCAGCAAATCTGATCGTCACCAAGCCCAATGGAGCAACGGACAACGAGCGTACGGCACGTGAATTTAATTTGGCCTTCGCTGACTACGCGATTGTTTACACTGCCGATAATCAGCCGGTAAATCCGCCGAATCGCAAAGATGGGGAGCTTCCGAGTCCAAGTCTGCATGTCGGAACGCCATTTCCGGAAGGCATTTCAACCAAGGATCCCGGTACTCAATTGATTAATTATCGTAACGAGCCGATTCCGTTGCGCATAGGCGAGCGAAGAACTGTTACCGATGACGAGAAAAAAGTTGTTCCCTTCACCTGCTCGCCTGCGGGAAGCAACAACTGTTTTGTGCAAAAGTCCGATGCGGAAGGCGATATGGCGAATGTGTTCAGTTCCGATATCCACAAAAATCAGACGGAAGCTGCGGCAAACATCTATACAGAATCGGTAGGCAATGGCCGCCTACCGGGTGATCCTGCCACACCGATCTTACGCATGTACGAGGGTGACAAAGTGCAAATTCGCCTAATTCAAGGTGCTCAGGAAGAAAATCATATCTTTACCCTGCATGGTGGGAAATGGTTGTCACAACCAGAGTCGCTCAACAGCGGATATCTTAATGGCCAGCCGATAGGCATCTCGGAACATTTTGAAGCAAACATTAAGCCCGACTCTCCCTCCTTAAAGGTTGGTGTGGACTACCTCTACTCGTCCTCCGCAAGCGATAACCTTTGGGATGGTCAATGGGGCCTCCTACGTGCTTTCCCGCCGGCGGCGACCTCTATGGAATCCGGTTTGGCCCCCATTAATGCGAAGGACAGAATTTCAATATGGAAGAAATTCGAGAAAGGAACTGGGGGAAAATTTGTTTGCAAACCTGACCGCGACACGATGAGTGACCAGACGTTCAATATCACCGCATGGCACGCGCGCGATATTCTGCCGGGCGGTCAGCTAGTTTACAACGAGCACTTTGGTATTAGCGATCCCAATGCAATTCTTTTTGTCCAAGACCCAGACGACAATCTGACCATTGAGATCAAAAAGGAGAGGCTCAAACAAGAGTACTCGAACGGGAAACGAGTGCCTGAACCACTTATTTTGCGTGCACGCGCTGGGGACTGTATACAAGTAACGCTGTTTAACGCGCTAGGGGAAATGCCGGACAAAGATTTGTTGAACCCAACCCATTGGAGCTTTAACACGATGCC
>JANMWO010000556.1:0-11030 GCA_031394025.1 Acidobacteriota bacterium | reverse complement strand
GATTATGCTGGTAGCTCCGCCCCTGCTCTCCCTAACGCTCAGCGCACGTTAGAATCAAGCCTTTCCGCCCTACTCACTTTTCGGTTGCGGAATCGCTGGACTATGGGGCCATTCTAATGGCTGCTTCGAGCACTTCCCCGTCTGATAGCTGTTGCCAGTTTTCCATTCCCATGGCGTGTAAGACAGCCCTTCTGACTGCTTGCAGATCCTCTTTGCGAATTTGCGCTCCACTGAATCTGTTGTTGATCTTCATCCGGTCCAATCGACTTTTCTTCACGCAGGTTAGCATGTTCGCCAGGGCCCAAACCGGTTCGATAGGATCAAAGAATGCATAGGCACGAGGACGAAATTCAAAATGATGATTCTCTTGCTTCGACGGACGAGACTTTGAAACTGGAACTACCAGAAAAGTGTCCGGGAAGTGGGTTCGCGACCTTGGCGACAAGATAATCACTCGGCGCGTTTTGGTCATTTCTGGCGGTTGAAAACTGTTGAAATCACACATGAGAACATCACCTGCATCAGGAACGAAGGTCAGCATTCTTCAAATTTCTCCATAAGAACCATCCACTTGTTAGTGTCTGCCCGTATGAAGAACTCTCAAATTACTTAAAGAAATCGTGAATGTGTAAAAAAGCCCCACGGCGCTCTGGAGGGAACCGCCGTGAGGCATACCGCATTATGAGGGCTTGCGGAATATTGGAGTGCATGAATCCGTCTTGATCCATCCACCCCTATCCTCCCAGTGGAGGAATCTCTTTCAACCCCTGACCACTAATTGGCGTGTGCCGCCATGGCCTTAGGTTCGGACACCGGTATGGGTGCTGCATTGAACTTCACACTGACTAATTTCGACACGCCGGGCTCTTCCATGGTCACGCCATACATTGTCCCGGCCGCTTCCATGGTTCGCTTGGCATGCGTAATGACAATGAACTGCGTATCGCCAGCCATCTCTTTTAGCAGCTTGGCCAACCGCGCCGTATTTGCTTCGTCCAGCGGGGCATCCACTTCGTCCAAAATGCAGAACGGGCTGGGCTGGTATTTGAAGATGGCCATCAGCAACGCCATCGCCGTCAATGACTTTTCTCCACCCGATAGCAGCAACACATTCTGCAACCGCTTGCCAGGGGGCGATGCCACCATCTCAATCCCACTTTCACCGACGTTCGATTCATCGGTCAGCCGCATTTCCCCTGTGCCGCCGCCGAATAGCGTCTTGAACATTTCGCGGAAATTGATATTAATGTGCTCGAAGGCTTCCTGGAAGCGCTTCCGTGATTCCACATCGATTTCCTGAATGGCCTTTTCTGTGTCACGAATGGAATCGAGCAAGTCCTGCCGCTGCGTGTTCAGGAAGTCATAACGCTGCTGCGCTTCGTTGTACTCTTCCAGCGCTTGCGGATTCACCGCGCCCAACGCCTCAATGCGACCCCGCACTTCCATATACTGCGTTTCCGCCGCAGTCAGTGCTTCTTCATCCAACTCGTTCGGCTCCGCTTCCATCAACTCCTGCGGGGAACAGTTCAGTTCCTTGCGGCCAGTCTCTTCCAAGTGCTTCAGGTCCGATTGCAATCGAACCAGTTCCAGTTCAATACGCGACTTATTCTCATGAGCCGATTCCAAACCAGACCGTCGCTGCTTCAACGCTTCATCCAGCGCCGACAATGCAGCCCGCATCTTTTCATCCTGACCAGCCAGGCTGCTTACTTCGCCCTGCGTCTGAGTTACTTGCTCGGCCAAGCGCTGGGCCAACATGTCCATCTCAATGTTATCGGCCAGCAAGCGGGCGCGATTCACGCCCAACCGATCCATCTCCACACTCAACTCTTCTTTACGACGAGTGGCATCCCGACGCTGACCTTCCAACCGATCGCGAACCTGCGCCTCGGATCGACGCCGTTCATCGAGCGAAGCCATTTCCACACGCAGCACCGAATGATCTTCCACAACTCGTGACACACCGCTTTGCAGTTCAGACAATAGAGCACGGGCCGCTTCCAAAGCCAGTTCCTGCGCCTGTCTGCCTTGCTCGCGCTGAGCAATGGCCGCATGATTTGTTTCGCGCTGTGCCAATGCCCGTTCTGATTCCCGAGCCAACCGTTCCAACTCCAGACGAGCCACCGAAAGCCGTTGATTTGTCCGCGCTAATTCTTCATTCAACTTGCGCGTTTCATGATCCAGAGCCAGGGCCTCTTTCTCTTCTTTCTGCTGCGACTGACGCAATTGCTCCAGGTCTTCACTCAACCGGTGAATCTCAAGTTCCAACTCTTCTATCTGAACCGTAGTCCCTTCCATCTGACGATTGCGGGTTGCCCACAGACCGGAAACTTCTCGCAGTTCCCGCTTCAAAGCCAGCGGACCGCTGCCCGTTTTACGACCACCACTCACCGCATGGCCGTGGTAACATACACCGTCGGCTAGCAGGAAATATAAATCAGGATATTGCACCGCCAGCCGCTGCGCCGATGCCCGATCCGAAGCCAGATAACAACGGGCCAGACGCGGCAATAATTCTGCTGGAGCTTTGGTCAACCCATTGGTCATCTTCAACACATCGCTCAGCCGACACTGCAATCCGGTCTCAGGACCAATGGCTGGTTCCTTGGTTGGAATGGACGCAAACTCGCTGCCTGGTTCAGGATGGACAAGGAATGTGGCACGGCCATCCAGGTCGCCACGCATTAAATCAATGCCCGATTCCGCCTGGTGCCAATGGTGAACTACAACGTATTCCAGTTCGTCATGCAGGAACTCTTCGGCAGCCTTTTCGTAGGTGGGGTCCACTTCCACGAAATCGGCCAGCACGCCCGCTGGTTTTAAATCCTGGGCCTGACCACGTTCCACCGCCGTGAACAGACGCTTCACTGATTCAGTGGTGTAGGCACGATGCGAAAGAATTTCTGCAAGCGAATCCTTACGAGCCTTCAACCGCGATACTTCATTGCGGAATTGATCCAACTGACGCCGCGATTCCTGCATCAACTGCTTGCGTTCACCCAACGCCGATTCCACGCCCTTGCGCCGATCCACCAAGGATTCCAGCTCCATTTGGCGCGAAGCAACGCGGTCAGTCATCTCCTTGCGCGAGCCTTCAATGCGAACCAGTTCCCCACACGAAATTTCTTCTTCTTTCTGCGCACGGGCACGATCCCGATCCGTGGATGCCAGGTATTCATCCACTTGGGCCAATTGATTGCGCAACGTGGAGGATTCCCCCAACAGCCGCAACACTTCCCGCCGAGCCTGTTCAATGGCCCCTTCCCTGCCCCGCAGATCCTGTTCCAACCGGGTGCGTTCTTCGTTCTTCAAAGCCAAACGCTGACGCGCCGATTCCGTTTCCGTTTCTAACTGCTTTAAACTCTGTTCGTTTTGCAGAGCCTCTTCCGCCAAGCGACCCAGACGCATTTCCACGTTTTGCGATTCCGCTTCGCCCTGACCCAAACGCTGTTCAATCGCGGCGATTTGTTGCGCCTGCGTTTGAATACGACCACTGGTGCGCTCCGCATCCACACGGTATTCGGAAAGCAGCTTGCGCTTTTCCGTCAGATCCTGTTCCAGCTTGTAGAACTCTTCCTGAAGTGAGCTTTGTTCCTTTTCCTTAAGCTGAACTTCAGTCACTAATTCTGTGAGCGCAGCCGACGCCATTTGCAGTTCCAGTGAGGCTTTGGTTGCGTCGCGATCCAAAGTTTTAAACTTGCCAGCCAGCAGGCGACGCAAGTGGGCCACCATTTCTGTCTTCAATTCTTCCCAACGCTTGGCCTTGGCCGCCTGGCGTTTTAGGGAATTCACCTGGCGGCCAACTTCTTCCAAAATGTCGAACACGCGCGACAAATTAGCCTTGGCCCCTTCCAACTTCGCTTCGGCCAAACGTCGCTTGGTTTTGAAGCGTGTAATGCCGGCGGCTTCCTCAATCACAGCCCGACGATCATGCGGACGGCTGCTTAAAATTTGCCCAATTCGGCCCTGTTCAATAATGGCGTAGGATTCAGGTCCCAGGCCCGAGCCCATAAAAATGTCCTGAATATCGCGCAAGCGGGCGGCCTTGCCGTCAATTAGATATTCACTCTCACCAGAGCGAAACAAGCGGCGGGTGATCACAATGTCACGCTTACGATCGGGCTTGTCAGAAGGAATATTGCCGGTGGGAGCAGCGGCGATAATATCGGCCCCTGCTGGAAGTTCAATTACTTCTACACTGAGGGGTGAAGGCTCAATGCGAGGGTCGGTCAAGGTCATGGTTACCGACGCCATGCCCAACGGCTTACGATCCCGTGTCCCCGCGAAGATCACATCTTCCATGCGAGCACCACGCAGACTCTTAGCCGATTGTTCGCCAAGCGCCCAACTAATGGCATCGCTTAAATTCGATTTTCCGCAACCGTTGGGGCCTACCACAGCGGCCACACCACTGCCGTGAAAACGCATTTCTGTGCGGTCTGCGAACGATTTAAAACCTTGGATTTCGATCTTCTTCAGTTTGAGCAAGGCTTAAGCCCTCTTCTTCGTTGAAATTTTGACTTTCGCACTGTTGTCTCTTAAGACGAGAGAGTTTCAGTGGCTCAGGGGATGAGGTTATAGTAAACCGCCCTAAGGTAAAAAGCAAGGAAGAGGACCACATCTTCTAGTGGTCTTTTGGAAAAAGATACTACATGTTGTGCAAACTAAGCAAAATCCCTTTGTTTGGAATTAGTTACGGCAGCAGTAGAGAAGGGTTAGACGAAGGGTTTCCCTGCATGTTACAGGTTCTAGAAGGTTAGAAAATTTTAGAGGGATTAGGTGGGAGTTTTTGCCGACGAAGACGGAACTTCGTCGGCATTTTCAGGTGAGGAAAACTACTTCTTTTCGGTCATTTTTTCTTTCGATTCATGGGCACCCATTTTGACCGCATCGGCTTCGGTCATGTACTTGCCCTTTTTGGTGCGGCCATACCAACGATCGCCTTCCTTGTGGAACACTTTGCTTTCTTCGTTGACCCAAACCATTCCATTGCCACCGCCAGCGGCCATGGGCATTGTTGGAGCATTGGCCATACCCTTTGTCTTGACGGTTTTGGCTGCGCCAGCAGGAGAGACTGAGGCATCGGGCATTTTACCCATGGCTGGCTTTGCCATAGGAGCTGCGGCAGCGGCACCCACCTTCAACATGGGTGTGATCTCTTTCAATTGAGTAGCGGAAATTCCGGCCTTGGCTAGATCAGCTACTGAGGTGTATGGGCGGCCTGCAATGATCTTCTTGGACGTTGCAGCGCCAATTCCCTTTACTGATTCCAATTCATCTGCTGAAGCACTGTTGATATCAACAGGTGCGGTGGCCACCATTTTGGCCTTTTTCTCAACTTTTGCTTTTGCTTCTTTAACGGCCTGACCCTGCGCGCTGGGGGCGACAACGAGAAGACAGACTAACCCGAATCCGAGTAATGCTTGTTTCACAAATTTCATAAATTCCACTTCCTTGAGTTCATTTGGCGGCAGTTTACATTCTCTGCACGCACGTGCTTTGTTTAGAGCACGTAAAACAAAAGTAACACTTTATGTGTTATGGATTTATTATATTTTTGTAATCTTTCGTAGTAACGGTACTCTCAATATGCGCAACCCGATAGACATTGGTATGATCCATCCGAAGCAGTGTTATCCTGGTATGGAACCTTCATGCAACCACGAACTTTGAGCCACCTGCGGGCACTTGAAGCCGAAAGTATTCACGTCATCCGCGAAGTGATGGCGGAATTTTCCAAGCCCGTAATGCTGTATTCCATTGGGAAAGATAGCTCCGTCATGGTGCGCTTAGCGCAAAAAGCTTTTTACCCGGCACGCATTCCATTTCCATTACTGCACGTGGACACCACCTATAAGTTTAAGGAAATGATCACTTTTCGCGACGATTTTGTAAAGTCCATTGGGGCCGATCTGATTGTCCGCACAAACACGGAAGCGATTGCAGCCGGGGCTAACCCGTTCGACCTGGGCACCCAGCGGTGTTGTGCACTTCTCAAAACCAAAGCCTTGCTCGACGCATTAGCCGAAGGCGGTTATGATGCCGCATTTGGCGGAGCCCGTCGGGACGAAGAAAAAAGCCGGGCCAAGGAACGCATCTATTCTTTCCGCGATAAATTTGGGCAGTGGGATCCGAAAAATCAGCGCCCGGAACTGTGGAATGTTTACAATTCGCGCGTTGAAAAGGGCGAGACCATCCGTGTGTTTCCCTTGTCCAACTGGACTGAAACTGATGTTTGGAACTACATTCAACTGGAAAATATTCCGATTGTTCCGCTCTACTATGCCAAGGAACGGCAGATGGTGTTACGCCACGGCCAATTGATTCCCGTAGAGCACGATATGCGCTTAACCGATGGTGAGCAGCCGCAAATGGTGATGAGCCGGATGCGCAGCCTGGGTTGCACTTACTGCACCGGCGCCATCAAATCGGAAGCCACTAACCTTACCCAAATCGTTACGGAACTTACTGAATTCCGCCGATCGGAACGGGAAAACCGCATCATCGATCACGATACGGAAGGGTCAATGGAAATGAAGAAGCGCGAGGGATACTTCTAAAATGATTGAAGAACCTAAGGAGCTGCTGCGATTTTCTACGGCTGGAAGCGTAGATGACGGCAAGTCCACCCTCATTGGTCGGCTGTTGCTGGAAACCGGTTCGGTGTATGAAGATCAACTGGCCGCCGTGGCCAAATCTGGCATTAACCGATCCACTGGTCCCATTGACCTTTCCTTGCTCACCGATGGCTTGCGTGCCGAACGCGAACAGGGCATTACGATTGACGTAGCCTATCGTTATTTTCAAACACCACGGCGCAAATTCATCATCGCCGATACACCGGGTCATGAACAATACACCCGGAACATGGCTACCGGAGCCTCCACAGCGGACTTGGCCATTGTGCTGATTGATGCCCGCAAAGGTGTGCTGCCGCAATCGAAACGTCATGCGTTCATTGCATCTTTGCTGGGAATTCCGCATGTGGCGGTGGCCATCAATAAGATGGATCTAGTAGATTTCAGTGAGACTGTGTTCCATAGCATTGAAGCAGATTTTCGAGCTTTCGCTGCTGATCTGCAAATTCCCTTCCTCCAGTTTTTCCCGGTCAGTGCGCTGGATGGCGACAACATTGTTTCAAAGAGCGCCCGCACGCAGTGGTACCACGGCCCAGCGATGCTTGAATATCTGGAAACTGTGCCGCTGGATGCTGGCCGTAACTTCAAAGATCTGCGCTTTCCCGTGCAATATGTCGTACGCCCAAATTTGGATTTCCGCGGCTTTGCGGGTCAGTTGGCTTCCGGTATTTTGAGACCAGGCGATACGGTGATGGCCCTGCCCAGTGGTCGCACAACAAAAGTGAAGTCGCTTCCCAGCTTCGATGGTCCCTTAACCGAAGCCTTTCCGCCAATGGCTGTAACGGTGGAATTGGAAGACGAAATCGACATTAGCCGGGGTGACATGTTGGTGGACCCTCGGCGTATGCCCCATGTATCGCGCCGCTTGGAAGCACACATAGTTTGGATGCAGGAAGCGCCACTGGAAGCGGGCAATGCTTACTTACTGAAGCACACCACCCAAACTGTCACTGCTCATATTACTGAAATTCGTCATCGGATTGACATCAATACAATGGCCAAGCAACCAGCCACGGGTTTGGGGCTTAACGAAATCGGACTGGTGCAGATCGAAGCCAAGCGACCCTTGTTTTACGATATTTATCGTGAGAACCGCAACACCGGTTGTTTTATTTTGATCGATCCTGAAACCAACGCTACCGCCGGGGCAGGCATGATTGCGGAAGCTGCCTGGGCAGGTGCGGGTCGCCGCAAGCAGGATTCTTTGCAATTGGAAGAAGGCGTACTCACCCCGGCGGAACGTTATAAGCGCAATGGCCATTATCCAGTTACCATCTGGCTGACCGCTCGAAAAGAGCTTGCCTATCTATTGGAACGTCGCTTATTTGATCGCGGCTGCCAAGTGCATGTACTGGTTGACGACCATGAAACCAATCTACTGCCGGAATTTGCTTCCGTTCTGAATCATGCAGGAGTGATGGCTATCTGCTCAATCGCATCCGACGATCATTCTGAGCGGGAGCGGGCTGCTGCGGCCATTGATAGGTTTGTGGCAATTGATCCTGCGGAGCTTTCCACCAATGATGATCATGCGGTTAATATGATTTTGTCACGCTTGGAACAGACTGGGTTCCTACCCAGTGAGTTATCATTTGACTCCGGTGAAGGCATCTAGATAACTGCAAAAATGCTTCTCAATAGCAACTGAATGACATCATTTGTATGTGGTTTGTATCTTGGCTATATCATAGATAGACACGTACAAAACATAGTCCCATAGTTACTAAGCCAACTTCAGTTTTTTTCATTGACCTGTCTTAATAGTTATGGTACTCTCCTATAGATTTTAACCCTCTCTAGGAGATTTCATCCCATGAAATTATCTACCCCCCGCATTGCGATTACTTGCGCGGTGTCTTTGTTCTGTGCGGCGCAGGCAAATGCGCAGTGCAACCCAAACCCCGTTAGCGACCCCCTCAACAACACCACCTGGGCCTTCCACGCCGAAGCTACCGACTATCAACCGCAAGGCAGCGCTTCTATTGGCACTTTTTCTGTAAACAGAATTGCTGACCCGCGCAATGCCGGTCAATTCATACTGGCACTCACTGGAACCATGACGGTCAACGCTGGCGACAGAATCATCCGTTTGGCTTCCACTACTGGTAAGGTTCAATACCAGTGCGACCCACTTACCAACACACTTCGCGGTGGTACTCTGCAATTTTCTGATGGCTCGCAAGCGATCCTCTGGCAGTTCGTTTTCCGCAATGGGAATTACAATACGTTGTTCATGGTGAATGAAGTTTATATTGACAACAAGTTCCTTGCGAAAGTTCTTCGTGGGACCGCAGTAAAAGTGGTGAACCAACAGCCCTGTCCAGCGAATCCACTTCTGGTGTTAGATAACACTAGCTCAGCACCCAATGGTTGGTCGTTACAAACGGAATCCGCTGTTTACGACAATGTCTCTGGAACTTCCGCAATTGGGATTCTAAATGGCAGATTCACGAGTGATCGTACGGGACAAGGTTCTTTGTCCGGCACAATTACAACAAATGTTGGTTCTATTTCTTTCAATGGACCAGGCAACTACGTAACTCGGCTGGCAGATACCAATGGCCGTTATGAAGTTT
Source organism: Acidobacteriota bacterium (assembly GCA_031394025.1). Lineage (GTDB taxonomy): Bacteria > Acidobacteriota > Terriglobia > Bryobacterales > Bryobacteraceae > JANXSF01. The sequence goes on along the minus strand of JANMWO010000556.1, from coordinate 1,816 downwards.
ATGCTGGTTGCACTGGAGGGGCAATGTCATTTGTATTGGGCTCTGTTGCTGCCCAGTATGAATTTGTCTTTGCTTCAGGTGACTTTTCGGAACTCTTCCTTCTTGGCACAACGACTAGGGGCACAAATTCCTCTATGGACGGCTGGATAATGGCTAGACCTCAGCCAAAACTTATAAGTTCATCCTCATCGGCTGCCGATATTCTCAAAGGCACAATGAGTAAGTTCTAACAGAATAAGGGACAGGTCAGCTTGGCCTGTCCCTGCTTTATTTATGTGATGTATGTACCTACTCACAATCTGCGAGTAATCAAACTGAAGCATTCCAGCTTCGGTTTGACTTCAAAATGAATTCATTTGTATTCGATTTAGAACCCATCTTAGTTAGTGAAATGCTGCATCTGCGCATTAGTCCTTGATAGTTCCATGAGTTATAGAGCAACTTACATTTTTTTCTTGAACAAAGCTTCATAGTCATGGTACTATCTAGCCGTTAGATACTCCTTTCGCGAATGCGAGAGCCCCCTCAGGAGATACGTAAATGAAATTGTCATCGACAATAGCCTCTTATTTCGCGGCGTCAATGTTACTGACGTCGCTGGCAATGGCCGTCCCGCAGGTTGTTCCCTGCCCTGCTTCCGCAGGTAACCCCCTCAACGGTACTAACTGGGCATTCCATTGGGAATCGTCCGATTTTTTCCAATTTGACTCAGCAGCCATTGGAACCTTTTCTATTAATCAAGTCGCCGACACTCGCGGTGGCGGCACGACACTCGTACTAACGGGTATCATGACCATTAATGCGCAAGACCAAGTGTCGCGTTTGGCTTCCACCAACGGCAAGGTTCAGTATCAATGTGATGACACAGGCATCCGTGGCGGCAATTTGCAGCTCAACGACGGCCAAAATCCCTCAGTCTGGGAATTTGTTTTCGCCAGTTCCGCCCAAAATGAAATGTATTTGGTCAATCAATACTATTACGGCGGAGCTGCCTTCTCAAAGGTGCTAAAAGGTTCAGCAGTTCGAATTGACGGCCAGCAGCCTTGCCCTGCCAATCCCATGACGGTACTGGACAATACCCTGGCCCCAGCCACACTGGGTTGGTCTTTCCGAACTTCAACAGTTTTTAGTGGCACGCTGGGAACCTCTGCGATTGGAATCATCAATGGTCGCCTCGCTTCTGCAACCGACCGTACGGGTCTGGGCGCTATCACTGGAACCATCACCACAAATACCAGCGCGGGGTCTGTTAGCCGGTTGGCGGACATCTTTGGTAGGTACCAGGTTTACGGTCCTACAGTGGGTGGCGGCAGCGGAGCTGGCTGTGCAGGCGGCACACTGTCCTTCCTAGTTGGTCCGTATGCTGCCCAGTATGAGTATGTCTTTGCCGACGGCGCACACTCACAACTATTTCTTTTAAGCACCAACGCAACGTCAAACGGTGGACAATTAACCTCACGCCCGACGAATGGGCGTTACAGCAGCGATATGTTAATCGGTTTCATGCGGAAGTACTAGTTTCCTTTTTTGTTGTGCAACTTACACTCCCGAGTAGCCGATCCTCAAACGGGTTGGGCTCTCGGGAGTTTTTTTCTTTTAACCTGAATTCCGAAGTTAGCGGGCTTCGCTTACACGACTTACTCAGCAAGCTGCGTCCAAAAACAGAGCGTAATCGTACGCCGAGCCCTGACCGCAGGGGAGTTGTAAGTCCGCAGCAGGCGAAAGCGCCCAACGCCACTTAGTTAGTTTTCCCGCAATTGTGTTATCAGCATGCATCGGCGTCCATCTGCGGCCCAAAATTAATGGCCGCGGATGG
>JANMWO010000491.1:0-13930 GCA_031394025.1 Acidobacteriota bacterium | reverse complement strand
CCGCTCCCTCGCGGTCACGGCTCGGTAGAATCAGTCCTTAATATCTTTGATACGAATATTTCTGACTTCGATTTTCATCGGCAGACCTACGTGACATTGAATGCCAATCAGCCCTTCCAACTTTCGACCAACCACATCGTCGTCAATCACGACGCTCATCACTTGACCATTGAGGATCTGAATCAAAGTATTGCTGCGGGCTATCAGGTGAAGGCTGTTCCAGTCATCGGCCTTGATCAATGCTTTGAGTGCAGCATTGTCGCCCAAGGAACCAATCCAGGCCGATTTTTTGCCCGGTGCGACGTAACTCATCTGACCGCGCAACGCAAGAAATCCTCGCCCACGTTCTTCATACCACTGGCCTGTGTACACTTGGGCTCCATCCATATCGGCCTGATAGCCCTTCATAGCGTACTTCAAGTCAGGCATTTCTTCAGACCGGATTTGAATCCCACTGTTCAGCCCAGTCAACTTATAGTCCATTTTGAGTTCAAAATTACCAGGACGCCCACCACGCCAAATCAAAAAGGTATTCTGCTTGGGCTGTTTATCAGTTTGTGTTTGACCGACAATCGTGCCATTTTCCACACGGAAAAAATCGGTATCGCCATCCCAACCTTTTAGAGTTGTGCCGTCGAAGATTGAGTGAAAACCTGTCTCTTCCAGTGGCAGGACAATTTTAGTAATGTCCATTGGGCCGCGCTTGCCTTTTTTTTCAGAACCCGCTGGTGGTTGTGCCCATACCATTGCGGAAAGACAAACTCCGACGGCGATCAGGCGTTGGTAATTTTTCATGTGTAGCTCCAGTTCTCCCACAGAAAACTATACACCTTCATCGTGGTGGTCGTCACTTATTCAGAGTCGCGGGAGTCCCGTATTTGATTAAGATCACGTAAACGCGACCGTCCTTATCACTTTCATTCACCGTAAACTTAAATCCACCATCAACCAAAGTGATCGGTTGTTCAGCCACTTTTTTACTCTTGGCGGGAGGCCGATCCAAGGTGCTGAACAATGTAAAGGAAGGGGTGCCGCCGGTCTTGGGAATAGGTGCCGTGAAGTTGATCATAGTTACTTCGGCCCTGCTGTTCATTTTTGCGACCGGTGTGGTTTTGGTAAATAGTGCATTGCGCAGGAAAACAAATTCCACGGTGCCAGTAACTTTCACGATCAATGAAACCGTGCCACTGGTCAGGGTTCGGTCATAGGATGCGGAACGGGTCACAGGTACAATTTCGTAACCTACGGGCGCAGCCATTGGAATTTCATCTTCGGGCACAAGCAGGTTGATCAATTCCGGTGTCGCCCCAGCCTGCCTCAGCCTTGCGATTGATTCACTGGTTTTGGGCAGGTCTTTCACACCGCGAATCTGCACTTCCTGAAGCAGTACGGCAGGTGACAACTTCTTGTTTACAAGCAGCGCAAGCAAATCATCTTTAGTCCATTGCCCAAAATAGCGTTGTCGGCAATCGGGACACACTTTCAGCATTTGCAGGACTAATTTGGCAGTGAGTGCCGGTTCCCGTTTCCCTTTTAAAGAAGCCGCCAGCACGTGGGAAAGTGCAGTTTCATTCAGTTCAAAACCTAAGCCACGAATTCGTATTGTCTCAATCACACTTTCAAGGTCAACTTTTGAGACAGATACAAAATCCATGACATCGTCCAGCAGCAGTGGGGCATCGTCCGCTGGCGGAGTCACTTGCGCAAAGATCGGAAACATTGCCAGGTGAAGGCAAAGGACAACAAGCAGCTTCTTCATTTTATTTTGGGGGGGCCTTTTTCTGTTCAAGTTTTTGTGCAGCTTTGTCTATGATGGATTGAACTCTTGCTGCCTCAATTTCTTCAGGCGTCAATGCACGTTTTTGTTGAGGTACAGGCGGATCTTCTGCACGAATAGGTGCTTGCGCAGGTTTGGAGACGACGTTCGGTCGCCCTTGGGCTGGCGGTGGAAACAGATCGAAGTAAATCGCCGAAGACAACTCTGTTCCCAAAGCTGGAAACTCGCCCAGTGTGGTTTTGTTCATATATTGAACCACAAACGGCTTACCCGCAACATCGGGCAGCACACCTTGATCCACATAAGGCTTGCCGTCAAAAAGAATATTTCTATAGTACCCAAAACTTTCAAAAGCCACTGACTCAGCATCGATCCTGGTCACCAAAACCGAAAAAGTTGGCTTCAAATTCCACTTCTGGATTGCAACTTTGCCATTCTCCACCAGGACTTCTGCAGCGAAGATCACTGCGGGATTTGTGGGCGACTTCCAGGAAACCAAGTTAACTCCAATTTGCAAATCCTGTTCCAGGTCACCAGTCGGACTAGTCTGAAAAGTGGCGTTGCCCACTTCAATGGGGCTATTCGCTGTGGCGTGACGGATAAACAATTTCGTAGGCAGCCTGTCCCACGGAATGGTCACGGTTTTGGCAGGCTCATCGGCAGTCACATTCAAAGTAAGCTCAGCAGGCCGGTAGCCTTTTCGTGTGGCCTTTATTTTGTAAGTGCCTGGGTTGAGCCCAGGAGTCTGTAGAATTGCGGAAACGTCCGAGCCTTTACTATCCTCAACTCGAATTGAATCTCCTGGCTGGCTGATCGTCACCACCACCGGATTCATCTTCACCGCTATAGGTGCCGGGTCTGTCCGCTGAATCAAATAAGCAACGGGCAGCAAGGTCACCAATGCTGCTGCCGCACCAATGCCCCAGAGCTTCCAGTTTCTGGTTGGCGATGAATTTTTCGCAGTCGGCAGTTTTGCAGCGGCCACAGCGGGTCGACGAGGCGCGTCAGCAAGCTTTGCATCAACTGGTTGCTTTTGGGTTTGATGACTCTGAAAGCGCTGTTCAATGGCACTCAAGGGAGATCGAAATTCCGGATCATCCTGATACTTGGCATAAATACGAGTGCGTTCAAAAATAGTTTCCAACTGCCGTATATCGGAATGCTTTTTCGATTCCACTTCCAACTGCTTCAGTTCCTGAAGATCCCGTCCACGCAGTGCATGACGGTCATCGGTGGAAAGGCTTTGCAACAGAGAAGTTCTTAGTTGAAGCAAGCGGCTGTCTTTGGGAAACGCGGCCAGACCTTTGTCCAACTCGGCAATGGCATCGTTCAGCCGCCCTTCGCCTTGAAATTCGCGGGCTCTCAAAAGAGAAGTGGCTACTGCTGCCCCTTGCTTTTTGTCCTCAACCAAAGTGCGCAGACTCTTGGCCAATGCGTTCTTTGGTTCCAGGTCTGAGGCCTCTTTCAAGTAGGGCTCAGCCTGGTCCCAATCGGTATCCAGCAAGGCCCGGGCACGCTTCAACAACAGTTCCAGCAATGCACTTCGAGTAGTGGAACTATGCGGATCAATCTTGAAAGCTTCGCGCAGAACTTGCAACGCTTGTTCGGTTTGCCCGGCGTCATCCAGTTCTTTACTTTGTAATACTTTTTGTTCAGCTTCGCTCTGCCGCTCCAGAAAGTGTTTAGTCGATTTTTCCAGGGCCAGCAATTCAGGATCGCCAGGAAATTCCCGCAAGGCTTCGCCGATCAGACCCGATGCTTTTACCAGATTGTGCACGCCAATTGCTTGATCAATCTGGGCAATCCAGCCACCCTTGGCGTCCGATTTTATCTGATCTGCACGACGGCGGCGCAGGCGCTCCAGCTCCACATCCAGACCAGGGTATTGCGGGTGAATATCGCGCAAGCTTTCCCACTGTCCCAGTGCGTCAGTAAACTGTCCGATATCTTCAAACGAATGGGCCCTGGCGATGATGGAATCCACTAAGCCCTTGCGTGAACGCACCTGTTGCAGCGATTGTTCAAAGCGCGATTCATTAGGATATTTGGTTTTCGCTGACTCCAGAATTGTCACACGACGATTCAAATCTGGTTCCTTGCCAACCTCCCGTTCCACATTGGCGACGTAGGCTGAAATCTCCTGCCGCTGCCCTTGTTCGGCGTCATCGCGCAGAGCGCGGAACATAAGATCTTTCGGATTACTGGCAAGCGCTTCATCGCAAATAGCGAAAGCGGCTTGAAAATTGCCATCGGAAATTTGTTTGCGCGCCCCATCGGCCATGGACTTCAATTCATCGTGTTTGGAACGAACCTCTTGATACAGTTTTTGATAGGCCGGAGTCTGTTCTGGCGACGTGATGTGTGGTGCGCGACGGTCCAGTTCCAACACCCGCTCCAACTTGGAAAGAGCGGATTTAACGTCACCCCGTTCATAGGCTTCCAAGGCCGATTGATAGGCTTGCTGCTTTTCCGAACGGAGCCGATTGAATTCCTGTTCGCGACGATTCACTTCCGATAAAAGCATGCCCGCCCGGCTATCTTGCGGCCGAATCTCAAGCACTTTTTCCAACGCTTGGCGGGCATGGGAATAGGCGTTGTTTTCCACATGTTGTTCCGCCAAATGAAACCATTCTTCAATTTGCGCTGATCCACGTTTGCCTTCAATGGCAACTTTCAGAGTATTGGCTTCTGTATTCTGCGGATCAAGGTTGAGGATTTCCTGCAATTTTTGCAAGGCAAGAACGTATTCATTTTCCTGAAAACGACGGCGTGCAGTTTCCAAAAGTTGATTGAGGTTTATGGTGCGAATGGAATCCAGAATCTGCGTATCGAGCACGTCGATTTCCGGGCTCAGGTAGCTTTCCGATTTCAACTGACGAGTGATTTCGGCAGCAAAATCCAGATCCCCGGAATCGAAAGCTTTTCTGGCTCGCTGCAAACGAGGTTCAATTTTAGCGGGATTGAAGATCTCAATCATTTCTCCGCGGAAAGCTTTTTGCAGGCAATCGGAATATTCCCGAACATTAGAAAAACGATGGAAAGGCTCTTTGGCCAACGCTTTATGAATCACCTGGCTGACTGCGGGTGGAATCAGGTTGTTGATTTCTGAAGCAGGCGGCGGTGAATAGTGAATGATCGCCTGGGCAATATCCTCCCTGCCTGCCGAAGCAAATGGATGTCGTCGGGTGAGTGTTTCGTAGGAAATTATCGCCAATGAAAACTGATCGGACCAAGGCTCCAATTTTCTTAACTGAAGCTGTTCCGGAGACATGTAGGACAACGTCCCCTTCAACCCCGTTGCCGAGCGCTGATCGGTTAAATGAGCCACCCCGAAATCAATTATTTTTAGCGAATCATCTTCCAACACAAACAAATTGCCGGGCTTCAGATCGCGATGAATCATTCCCTGGTCGTGCGCTGCCTGCAATCCACGGCACGCCTGGCTGATCATCTGAATGCTGCGTTCCACGGTGAGTCGCGGACTGGAACTGCGGATCAATTGATCAAGCGTCACGCCTTTAAGCAGGGGCATGACAAAGTAAGGTTCCTTTTCGTCGGTCTCCCCAATATCGAAGATCTCAACAATATTGGGATGAGCCATTTGAGCCAGCACGGCAGATTCGCGACGGAACAAATCCAGCACTGTTTTGTCCTGGACATCGAGCACTGTTTTTAACGTAACCTCGCGCTTCAGGACGGTATCGAAGGCAATATACACTCTGCCCATACCGCCTTCCGCGAGAACCTGGCGGATCTCGTAACGACCTTGCTTTTTACCGATAGAGATTCGAGCCATTGTTTAAGTCGTCTCTTAAAGGAACGGGTGTTCGCCGTTCGTCACACTTGATTATGCGTTAATACATTATCTACGTTGAGAGCTCCTCTTTGCACACCCTCTTTGCACACCCTCTTTCCTGCGCCAATGGCTGCACGCGCTATTCTTATTAATTATGAGATTCAAAATGCTGCGCCAATTGGCGTTGCTTGTGCCGCTTTGCGCGATTGCGCAGCCCGTGGCTTACATTGGTGGGCGGATCATTCCCGTTGCCGGGGCAGAGATTGCCGATGGTGTGCTGATTGTGGACGGCGGCAAAATCCGCGCCATTGGAGCAAGGGCTGCAGTGACCATTCCAGCCAATGCAAAACGTGTGGATGCGGTGGGCAAAGTGATTATGCCGGGTCTGGTGGATTCGCATTCGCACGTGGGCGGACCTGCTGGGGCCGATGGCAGTGGGCCGATTCAACCGGAAGTTCGCGTGTTGGATTCCATTAACGTACGTGCTGCTTCCATTCAAAAAGCCCAGTCGGGCGGGGTTACAGTGGCCAATGTAATGCCAGGGTCGGGACATTTGAATAGTGGGCAAACGCTCTATTTGAAACTGCGCGATGGCGGCAGCATTGATGATTTACTGATCAAGTTACCCGATGGGCGAAATGCTGGTGGCATGAAGATGGCTAATGGTAGCAATCCGCGGCGTGCTTCGCCATTCCCTGGAACGCGGGGCAAGGCGGCGGCGATGATGCGGGAACAATTAATTAAAGCCCAGGAATATCGCGACAAAGTGAAAACTGCGGGAACCGATGCATCCAAGTTACCGCCCCGTGATTTGCGTAGTGAAGCGCTGGTGGAAGTGCTGGAGCAGAAGCGAACGGTACATTTCCATACGCATCGCAACGATGACATTCTTACCGTGCTGCGACTGGCCAAGGAGTTCAATTTCAAAGTTGTACTGCAACATGCCAGCGATGCCTGGGCCGTTGCCGATGAGATTGCCAAGGCCAAAGTTTGGACCTCGTTGATTGTGTTGGATAGCCCTGGTGGAAAGATTGAGGCCAAGGATGTGACGCCAGAAAACGCGATGGTACTGGATAAAGCAGGCGCTCCCTTCGGCTTTCATACGGATGACGGAGTGACGGAATCGCGACTCTTTCTGCGCTCTGCGGCGCTGGCGGTAAGGGCAGGGTGTCCGCGTGATAAAGCGATTTATGCGCTGACCATGGCCGGGGCGAAGATGTTGGAGTTAGATGAGCGGATAGGGTCGCTGGAAGTGGGTAAAGATGCCGATTTCATTGTGCTTTCCGGAGATCCGTTCAGCGTCTATACCAAAGTGCTGCAAACCTATGTGGATGGGGTAAACGTGTTTGATCGGTCGAACGAAAAAGACAAGCTGTACCAGACGGGCGGCTATGGCGCGAGCCACGATGAGCTGGATTTCGCCCTTATTCACGGACCGGAGGAACAGTAACCATGAAATCATTTCTAATTAGTTTTGTTTTATTCGCTGAGATGCTGCAGGCACAAGTTGCCGTTCGAGGGGAAACGGTTTACACCATGGCGGGAGCTCCGATTCCCAATGGTGTGGTGTTGATACGCAATGGCAAGATTGAACGGGTGGGTCCTGCTGCAAGCGTGGCAATTCCTGCGGGATATAAAACACTTTCGGCCAAAGTGGTGACTCCGGGGTTGATTGATGTCCGTTCTGCGCTGGGGCTTTCTGGCTATCTGGTCCAGCCGCATGATCAAGACCAAGTGGAGCGTTCCAGTCCAATGCAGCCGGAGTTGCGGGCGATGGATGCGTACAATCCGCGCGAAGCGTTACTGGCGCATGTGCGCAGTTACGGAGTTACAACGGTCCATACAGGGCACAGCACAGGCATTTTGGTGTCAGGGCAGACCATGGTTGTGAAGACCGCTGGGAACAGCGTGGAAGAAGCTTTGGTGAAGCCGGAAGCAATGGTTGCGGCAACTTTGGGCAGTGATGGATTGACGAATGAAGCGGGTAAGTCACCGGGGTCAAGAGCGAAGGCAATTGCCATGCTGCGGGCGGAGTTTTTGAAGGCACAGGAATTTGAGAAGAAGAAAGACAAGACGCGCGATTTGCGCACAGAAGCTTTTCTAAGAGTGGTGAAAGGTGAACTGCCGTTTCTGGTACAGGTACATCAGGCTCACGATATTCTGACGGCCATCCGGTTGGGCAAGGAGTTTAATTTGAAGATGGTGCTGGAAGGATGTGCCGAAGCGTATCTGGTTTTAGATCAGATTAAGGCGTCGGGCTATCCGGTGATTTTGCATCCTACGATGGAGCGTGCTGGTGGGGAGACAGCGAATATCAGTCGGGAAACGGCGTCGAAACTGCGGGCTGCGGGAATTCCGTTTGCCATTGAGAGCGGGTTTGAAGGGTATGTGCCGAAGACGCGAGTGGTGCTTTTTGAAGCAGGGATGGCTGCGGCAAACGGCTTGACCTTTGAGCAGGCATTAGCCAGCATCAGCATTGATGCGGCTAAGATTTTGAACGTTGCGGACCGGGTCGGTTCGCTTGAGGTGGGTAAAGATGGCGACGTGGCATTGTACGATGGAGATCCGTTTGAACTTACTTCGCACTGCGTGGGGGTAGTTCTGAATGGAGTGATTGTGAGTGTGGAGAAGAAGTAACTATTTTGCAGACCATGCTTAGAATCGTAATTTGAGGGACATGGCCATGCGTCGTGCAACATGTTGAGCTGCGGTGATTTGTCCGAATGCGGCGTTGGTCTGGGCGCCGCTGGCAAAGTTGAAGGTCAAGCTGGAATTTGGATTGCCAGGATTAAAGTGGTTCAGAGTATTGAACACTTCAGCGCGAAATTCCACGGTTTTGCGTTCGGCAACTTTGAAGCTCTTGGACAGTGACAAATCCAGATTTTCCATTCCAGGCCCGTAAGTCAGAGTGGGTGGGGTGTTGCCAAAGCCCAGTGAACGGATTCCGGGCAAGCTGAAGCTGGCAACATTCAATGGATAGTACAACCTTTGGTCAATGACTCCCGGAGCCTTGGCCCCTTCATTGAATAATTCACCGTTCATCTGGCAACGCAACGGGATGCCACCCGTGGGCGTTCCTGTCCAATAACCGATTGGCGGGGCCGTGACGGCACAACCCACAGTGAATGGAGTGCCGCTGAAAAATGCCCCTACTCCATTAAATCGCCAACCATCAAGCGCTCCTTTTGTAAGCCAGTTAGACCATAGGCTACTGCCACGAGGAATGTCATATCCGAAATTGAGATTCACCGCATGAGGACGGTTCACAACGTTCTTGGTCAAGTTATCTGGGACCCATTGTTGGTGGCTGTAAGTAATGGTCTTTGACCAAGTGTAGTTTGCACTGAACTGATAGCGTTTGTTGAATCGCTTATTCACCTGAGTTTGCAGCGCGTTGTAAGAAGACTCACCGAGGCTGGTATATGTATTGATGGAGCCGTAACCCATATATTTATTCGTGCCACGAATCAGATTGGTAGCGTAGAAAGCACCAGTACCATTACTGGCACTGGTGGGGTCCAAATAAGCTTTATTGGCACCGCCGTCTGGTGTCCAGGTTGTGTAAGGTGCAACTGCATTGGCATCATTCAATGTCCCAAATCCATGGTGGAACACATTGCCGACATAGGAAATATCGAGGATCACGCCTTTGCGCAGGTCTTGCTGAAGTCCGAAGCTCCAATTGTAAGTAGTGGGATTCTTATAATCCTGCGAACCGCCGGTTACGTTTTGCGTTCCATAAAAGCCTTGCGTGGAAAACAGATCATTAAACGTTGTGCTGTAGTTAATGGGGCTGCGAAAGGCTGGTGGGGCCGCCATCGGGCCAATACCCGAACTGACAGCGCCGATTGTATCCACGCCATAGGCCCGTCCGTAGAAGATACCAAATCCACCACGCAGCGCGGTTTTACCTTTCCCGAAAACGTCCCATGCAAAGCCAAGCCGAGGTCCGTACTGAACGGGCGGCGTGTGGAAGAACCGGTCTTTGAACTGATTAATTCCCGAGTAAGGCAAACCGCCCACTGGATACGAAGCTGGATCGAACGATGTGGAGCGAGCGTACACATAACTGGCTTGCGTCACAGGATTGATGGCTACTTTCTGACCATTCACAAGTGCAGGAAACAGCAATTGCCCGGATTTCTTCCTATCGTAAGTGTCGCCGTCGAACAATCCTAACGTTGCTCCTTGCGAGTAAGTGGGTTGCAGGATTTGAAAGCGAATACCAAGGTCAAAGGTCAAGCGACGACTGGCCTTCCAGGTGTCCTGGACAAACCATTCCACTTGGTTGTAACGGGCATGATTGGTCAACTTGCCGTTATCTTCGCCATAGGCTTGAACGGTTCCCAACATCATGTTGGAGTAGGCATAGCCTGTATCGTTGGGGTTTGCAGTGTCGGAGCCGAACCAATATGTACCATTGGTATTGTAAGTGGAATAAACGCTCACATTTCTGGAATCATGTTCAAAGTAGAAGCCAGCTTTTACTGTGTGGGCTTTCTTGATCCAGGTGAGATTGTCAGTAATGTTTGTTAATTGATCTGTGCCTTGAAAGGGCCAACGGCTATCCACGCTGAAACCTGGAGGCGCAGTTACTGTTTGCCCGGCCGATTGGGGGCTATTGGTGCCAAAACTAATATTGGGAAGAAGGTTTAAGGAATTCGCATTAAAGAAATGAGGCAAGGCAACTGTTTTGCCATCTGGTCCTTTCAACACAGAAACATCATTGGTGGCCTTGAATGTTTCCAGGTCAGCGGCATAGGTTTTCTGAGTGCCGCGATTGATTCCCGCAGTTGTTTCGTTAATCAGATTATGGCGGAACGTGTGGACCACCGTGTAAGCTGCTCCGGCCGATTGAATGTCGTAATTACTGGCGTATTGACCCCAGCCGCTGCCGCCGTTGAGAGTCGCTCCGTAACCACGATCAGCTTGAAAGTCCTGAATCAGTCGAACATAAGAGGTGGTCTTTGGACCCAGATTAATATCGATGCGCAGAATGCGATCTTCGCGAGGACGATCCCGGTTGAATTGGTATTGACCATTGAAGCCTCGCTTGCCGGATGTATCCACGGCGGAAGGCAGCGGGAACAAATTTATCATTGCACGGCCGATAGGGCTGATCCTACTTCCGGGAATCTGATTATCTGGAAAAAATCCGCCGGTGGTGAGGGGATCTTTAATTTTGATCGCAACACCAGTACTAGTGACTGTTTGAGAGAAGTTTCCTGAGCGTTCCAGCGCGCTGGGCATGTTGTAGCTATTGACTGCGCCAGTAGTGCGAGTGTGAAGGTAGTCTTCGGAGAAAAAGAAAAACATGCGGGTATGGCTCTTGTTGAAATTGAGTCCAGGAACTACAACTGGTCCACCGATTGTTCCGCCGGGATTCTGATAGCGATAGTATGGCTTAGCCAGAGCAACGCCTACACCATTTACAATATTGACGTTCTTATTGTTGAAGAACTCATTGGCCGAAAGCATTTCGTGGCGCCAGAAGTAGTAAGCGGAGCCGTGATATTGATTCGTTCCATTCTTAATGGAAACGTTCATTTGGCCGCCGGCACGCGCGCCAGATTCTGCAGTGTAGTTGGAGACCAACACTTTCACTTCTCCGATGGCATCCACATTTGGCGCAAGGTAGCCACCAGTCCGTGGGGCACCGCTATCCTGGCTGACAATGCCGTCAAGAGTAACCACGAATTGTCCGCTTTGTCCGCCATTTACTACGCTATCGGTAGTGTTGAACCAGCCTGGCATATCCCCAGTGCTGACCATTTGTACGCCGGGTAATGATCGGAGAATGCCCAGATAATCACGCCCACTGATGGGAGTATCTTCGATTTGTTGCCGGTCAATCAGAATTGAGCGGTCGGATGTTTCAGTGGAAACGCGGGAAGACTCTGCGACCACTTGAACTGTGCTGGTAACGTCGCCGACAGTAAGTTTAATCTGGCCCAGTGTGACTCGATCTTCGGTACTCACTTTAATTGCTTTTTGAGAGTAAGTTTTGAATCCGGAATGTTCAACACGAAGAGTATATTCGCCGGGAACAAGATTGGTGAACAAAAAGTCGCCATTGGCTTCGGTGATGAAATCACGTAATTGTTGAGAAAGATCGTAAGTGAGTTTGACGGAGGTTCCGACAATGGCGGAACCACTTTGATCGGTAATACTGCCGGAAATTTGCCCGGTGATGCTTTGAGCAAGCGCGGCATTGCAGAAGGTAATATGAGCCAACGCCAAGGAAAAAAACAGTTTCGTCAAAATGAGGGCCTCTCGCCAAAATCAATAATCGATTCCGAATGCTATATCAGAGGTTGGGCTGGAGTCAAATGGGTAAGTAAGTGCGCATAAAAGTGACACTTCGGCCTTGGATGGAATACTGTCGCTTTTAACTTCTAAACGGAGCACCGGGTCCTTTGCTCTTTTTCGGGTTTACCCATCGAAGATTTGAGGACCGGGATTTCCTATGATTTTGGATACCGCGCGGACTTTTCCAGAGGAAGCACGCTGGCCAGCGATTTGTTCTTCCTGCGATTACAGTACAGCATGCATGGCCGATTCCGAACAGGTGGTTTGGCAAGGCATTGAATTAGTTGGGATTATTTTTATTTTTCAATGGGCACTGGCGGGGATTGGGTTCGTTTCGAGTTCGCGAGTGATTTCCGAGTCATAATGAAAACATGGCAACTCAACCATCAACAATGTTAAGCGAGCAGGATTACCTTGCCCTTGACCGCGCTGCCGAATACAAGAGCGAATTTGTGGATGGGGAAATGTACGCCATGTCTGGCGGAACTGGTCGGCATTCGCGTTTGGCAATCCGTCTAATCGTTGTGTTGGAAAACCAGTTAGAAGGCGGCAACTGCCTGGTCTATAACTCCGATATGCGGGTGCATGTTGGAAAAAGGCATAGCTATGTGTATCCGGATTTGTCAGTGGTTTGCGGCGGGTCGATAGTTCTGGATGATGATCTTCTTGAAAGTCCGATTGTTATCGCCGAAGTTTTGTCGCCTTCCACCGAAGACTACGATCACGGAAAGAAATTTGCACTGTATCGCGAAATCTCTTCGTTGAAAGATTACCTGTTGGTGCATACGGACGAGGTCCTAATCGAACACTTCGCACCGCAGGCGGACGGGAACTGGCTTGTCTCGTATCACAAGGGAATGGACGCCGTGCTGCAACTAGCTAGTATCGGATGCTTTATTGCGCTGAAGGATGTCTATCGCGGCCTTTTTGATGGGGTCGCAGGAAGTCCGACGACGTCTGATTAGTTGCTTAGCAATCTCGTCTACACTAAAAGCATGGGCACTCGAACGGAAGCAATTTATGAAGGTGGAGTGCTCCGTCCAGTGCAGCCCTTGGCCCTCGCCGAACACGAACGCGTCACCATTACCGTCGAACCGCTAGATGATCTCATTGATCACGAGTACATCGCACAATGCCGCGCCGAGGTTGCAAAAATGGATTGCATTCCAACCATTGAGGAAACGCGAGAGAAGCTTAGAGCAGTGCCCGATTCTTTCGCCGATGAGATCCTACGCTCCCGCAGTGATCGCTAAACCGTGATCTACTTCTTTGATTCCAGCGCCCTGGTCAAGTTTTACCATCCAGAGACGGGAAGTGAACAAGTGAATCGTATTTTTAGCGAGCCGGGACGGATTGTTTTCGTCGCGAAGCTTTCTATGATCGAGTTGATTTCTGTGGTTGGTATTAAGCAGAGGACCGGTTCCTTGACGCCCGAAGGCGCCACTGTTTTTCTCCGTCAGGTCTCAGTGAGTGTCTCGTTAGGAGACTTCCTGATTCAGCAAATGACGGACGAGGATTACTGGATTGCGTCGCGACTGCTCTCAGCCTACTCTTCGCAATATAATCTACGAACCCTGGATTCACTTCATCTCGCTTCCGCTCTTCGTCGACGCGCCCGGAGTGGCTTAGATTTTTTCGTCACCTCAGACCGAGCACTTGCCAAAGTTGCTGCGTTGGAAGGTTTCGGCGTCATCATCCCTGAGTGAGGGTGAAGTAGCTTGCCGTGGGTTTTTGAAAACTTCAGATCACCCCAAACATGAGGTTATGTCGATTGCAGACGTTGCACCTTGATGCCATTGGCGTCTACTTGGGCAAGATCGTAGTGGGCTTGCTGTGTGAGCCAGCTTTGAGCGCTACCACCGAAAACTTTGGATAGGCGTACCGCCATTTCAGGAGAAATTCCCCGCTTGCAATTTACCAATTCGGACAAGGTGGTTCGTGTGACTCCAAGCGCGGTAGCGGCAGCGGTGATGGTTAATCCCAAAGGCTCTATGCATTGGCGGTAAACAAAGCCGCCAGGATGCGGTGGGTTTTTCATGGGCATGGGT
>JANMWO010000460.1:0-8462 GCA_031394025.1 Acidobacteriota bacterium | reverse complement strand
CTAGAGGAACCACTGCATCTGTGGTGTCGCTCACTGTTCCGCTAAGTGCGGAATTTGTGCTTTGCCCCAACAGCAGAAACGTGGGGAAAAGGAACAGGCATAGGAATCTCATAAGTGTTCCCAGTGTAAACCCAGGAAGAAGAGATTTGTTTCTTGGCCTGCGGATCAACTTTTGCTTGTGGCGGTATTTGTGGAGGTAAACTTACTCGTTCTGAATGTTACTGGTGTAACACAGCAGTGCTGAAACACAAATGACACAGTGACTTTTTGAATGTTTCCCTAGTAACATCACTGCTAACTGTGGTATAATGCAAAGTATCACGAACCGCCCAGCCAACCCCGTCGTGAGTGGGCTTGAACCGAAGCGAACAGTGAGAACCCAAGCATGACACCTAAGAAAACAACCCAATCTGTAAGTGTGCTCCTCCCCAAGAGCGTGAGTCCAGAAGTTAAACCTCGCACCCGCGCTAAATCCACAACAACCAAGACCAACCTTCCGACTGCTGACCTTGCCCCCAAGCCTGCCGTCAAACCTCGTCACACTTCCGCCTCAGGACGTAAGGCTGTGATGGAAGTGAACGAAACAGCATCCACATCCATTTTGAATCTGGATCGTTTTGTTAGTTCGAATGAGGTAGCCACGCGGGCTTATCATATTTGGCTGGAGAGCGGTTGCCCAGAAGGCACTTCCACTAAAGATTGGCTCACCGCCGAAAGCGAACTTCGAACGATGGCCGCTAGCGCCAGCTAAAGTTCCTGCCTACATAATTCCTATTCGACGAGTTCGGGCGGTTCAGCTTGCCATACAAGAGCCGCCCCCTTGTCTTGGCCGTTGTTTTCATGAGACACTTTCCCGCAAGGTGACTGATGAAACCCTTCCTTGCGATTTTCAACATTTTTATTGATCCAGCCGAAGCCGTGAATAACATGGAAGGCCGCTTTGCGTGGGTATGGCCATTTTTGCTGGCGTGCAGTGTCGGTATTTTTGTCGCCATTTCCACCACGCCAATTGTCCTTCAAGTAATGCGCACCAATCCGCCTGCCAACATTCCTGCGGCACAAATGGAAAAAGTGCTGGAATCAACAACTATGATGAGCAAGGTTTCCATGGTTACCACTCCGCTGATAACCGCCCTGATGCTAGCGATCACAACGCTGATTCTTTTCGCAGCCTGCTCCGTGCTGGACATAAAAACAACCTTCGGTCGCTTATTCACATTCTCTTGCTATGCTGGCTTGATCTTATCCCTGGCACAAATTGCCAGTGTGATTGTGCTCAAGCTCAAGGGCGAAATTCAATCGATGAAAGAGCTGCAACCAAGTTTTGGACCGGATATGTTTCTTAGTGAAGACGCAAGCGGAGTCCTGGTGGGCTTCCTTCGCTGTCTTGGTCTGTTCCACATTTGGTACTTTGTAGTGCTGGTGCTGGGCCTGGCCGCCCTTCTCAAAATAACCAAAGGGAAAGCGTTAGGAGTTGCCTCGCCGGTTATCTTTTTATTCTTTATTTTCACGGTTGCCATGGGCATGTTCAGCAACCGCTAGAATAGAAATTCATGAGCGCACAACAAAAGGCCGAAAGCCTTGGCATTACATTTGAAAAAGCCACCCCTGGCTACTTGAATCTTTGCATCCGCAGCGGTGACCAACTGCTTACTTCTGGTCATGTCAGCACTACGAAAGGAAAGCTGGGAGCAGAAATCACTACTGACCAGGGCTACCAGGCCGCGCGCGATTGCGCAGTAAAAGTCTTGCAATCCGTTTGGAACGCGCACGGCACACTGGACGGTTTACGAGTTCTTAAACTCTTGGGCTGCGTAAATTCTACAGGTGATTTTGTTGAGCAGCACTTGGTGATCAACGGCGCTTCCGATCTGCTTCATGAAATTTTCGGCAAGCAGGGCGACGGTTTCCACGCGCGGAGTGCTCTGGGATTTGTTTCACTTCCAACCGGTGCTGCGGTGGAAGTGGAAGCTATCTTTGAAATCAAAAAATGAAGCTCCGGGCTGAATTGAAAGAGGTCTTAAAATGAGCCGGTATATTTGTGCCTGGACGACACTTGTTCTTGCGTTATTGGTCTCCACTGCAGCCCATGGTCAATCCGCGGCAGGCGGTGGAACCATCCAAGGCACCGTGAAAGACGCGACTGGTGCGGCCATCCCCAAAACTAAAATCGCCGTTCGTCACATTGACTCTGGCCGTATCACCAACACGGTTACCAATGGAGATGGCTACTTCATCACTCCGCCAATCGCGATTGGTAAATACAAGGTGCGAGTGGAATCGGCAGGCATGAAAGCCTGGGAAGAGGAGCTGCTACTGGAAACCGGAAAATCTGTTGAAGTTAGCCCGCAGATGGTTCCTGGCCAACTGACCGAGACCATCCAAGTGACCGCCAGCATCCCTTTGGTCACTACCACCGATCCTACCGATGCCACGACTTTGGACAGCCAACGCATCCGTGAGTTGCCTATCAACGGTCGTGACCTGAACACTCTTCTGGCGGACGTAACGCCGGGCGTGGAACAGGTGATTGATGTCAACGGTGGCATTCGCACTGGCGGCTTGATGGTCTATTCCACCAGCTTCACGCAAGACGGTGCGTCTTCCAACAATCGTGAATTTGGTGGGTCCATGAATTTGCAGGGCCTTGAATCTATCGGTGAGGTTCGGGTGGAAACCAGCACTTCATCGGCCAAGTTCAATGCCCCTGCCAATGTGACTGTTTCCACAAAAAGCGGAGGCAACCGTATACATTTTGGCGCGCATGAAACTGCTCGTAACAATGCCTTTGGTGTAGCTCGGGCTCGTCAAGATATAAGCTTCACTTCAGTTCCTTATCATGTCCCAAAATTGATTCGTAATGAATTTGGCGGATTCATCAGTGGTCCGGTAATCATCCCGAAATTGTATAGCGGCAAGAACAAAACTTTCTTCCTGTTTTCACGCGAAGATGTACAACTGCGCCAGGGCATAACTCGCGATTACGCCGTTCCTACCGCCGCCATGCGCAACGGTGATTTCAGCCAGTTGCGCGATTCCACTGATCGTTTCCTACAACTCTATGACCCTCTCACCACAAGGCGTGGCATTGTAGGTAACCGTGAAGTGGCTGTGCGCGATCCATTCATCAACAATCAGATTCCCGCGAACCGGATTAGTCCTCTGGCCAAAGCAATTTGGGCTATCACGCCACTGCCCAGCGATGTTACTAACCCGGTAATCACAACAAACTTGAAAACAGCAGTTCCAACGAATGGCAGTCCCAACTTGAGTGACAATCCCACCACCATCAAGATAGATCATCGTTTCACAGAAAAGGATAATGTTTTCGTGAAGGCCAATGGAGGCCGTCGTAAAGCGTTGTTCCTGGGAACGGCAACGGGCACTGGCGCACCCACGTTAAACAGGGAAGCGAACACCACGTTCCTTCCCATGCAAGCCATCGCTGGCGCTATCAGTTGGACCCACATGTTCTCACCCCGCCTCAATGTGGAATCTTTGGCATCGCATACCTGGCAGAGCACAAAGACTATTACCGGCCCACCTGACGCGCAAGCAGATTTCTCTAAGTCCTTCGGTCTGCCCAATCCATATGGAGAAATTGGCTTTCCCAATATTACCGGACTTGGTAATTTCATGACTTACACGGAAGGAGACAATCGTCGAGCACTTACAAGTCGCATTCTGAATGTGCAACAGAACTTCACCTTCACCCTTAGCGGCAAGCATGATTTCCAATTCGGCTGGGCATACTTTTCAGAGGTACAGCATCTGCTTCCCGATCAAGGAGCCATTTCCGGGACGGCTGCTTTCAATAGCCTGTCTACAGCTTTGGAAAGCGGGACATTGGGTTCAGCTACCAACCCTGCCGCTGTTCCGCAAACCGGTTACGACGCGGCTAACTTCTATTTAGGTTACGCATCCACTTACACAGTCGGCTTAAAGCGAAGTTACTTACGCTTACACGATAGCAACACGGGTTTGTATCTACAAGATAATTTCAAGGTGAACAAAAGGCTTACTGTTTACCCAGGCGTACGTTGGGATGTTAACCCGGCCATTGCGGAAGACAACAATCAATTGAACGGGTTTGACAAGCAGACCCATTCCATTCTTTTGCCGCAGCCGTTGGATTACTATTACAAGCTTGGTGTAACTACTCCTCAAATTGTCGGGCTGTATCAAGGGGTTGGTGTAACATTCAAAAGTGCCGCAGAATTAAATAAACCGGCCAACCCATTTCCTTCAAATTATTTCGACATCGGTCCTCGTCTGGGTTTTGCGTATCGGGCGTTTGAAGGCCCCAAGACGATGGTCATCCGGGGTGGCTATGGCGTGTATATTTCCGCCATTCCGATGCGCACCCTGCTGGCTCAATTTTCCAGTATGCTGCCTTTTCGCGGCACATTCACCAGCAGCCTTAATTCAGCAGCTCAAAGCCCTGATGGCATTTCAAACTACTTATTGCGCAATATTCCCCCGGTAAGAGCTGGGGAAAACAGTAGCAATGTGATCGATCTTAACAATCCTGTTTCCGTGGGACGCGGCCAACCAGTTGTCGGAATTGATCCCAACTTTCCCAATCTCAGGATTCATGAATGGAACTTGATGCTGGAAAAGCAGATAAAGAATTCCATTGTGTTTCGCATTCGTTATAACGGCAAGTATGGCGTCAATGCTGATCAAATCAACAATATTAACGCCCTGCCCACCAACTACGTCCGCTACATTACTTCACTGGCACCGTTACCTTCAGGAACATTTTCCACTGTTACTGGCCGCCCTTACGATCAGAACGCCTATACCAACGTGAACTTCATTTCCAAGACAGGGAAGATAAGCACCAACACCTTTACTCTTGAAACGGAACGCCGATTCAGCAAGGGCCTGGGCTATCAGTTGTTCTATACGCTTACTAACGCCGTCCGCATTGCGGGCAATTCGTTTCGCGATAGCCCAGGAACTCTGCCGACACAGTTTCTACCGGGTGCGGTTCCAACTGATCCGGAGGAACTGAATCGATTCTTAAACAAGGTCCGTGATCCTGCCATTCCCAAGCATCGCATTCGTTGGAATTTCAGCTATCAAGTGCCGCTGGGCAAGGGTCGTCATTTTTTAAATAACAATAATAAGTTGATGAACGGAGTTCTTGGTGGCTGGCAACTATCCGGCATTGGAACAGTGGTCAGTTCCTGGTTCGCAATTTCCACGGCCAATTGGGGGACTCTCAGTCCATTGGAAGTGTATCGAACAAAATATCCTATTCTAGATTGCCGCAGCACTGCCGCTGGTGCTACCAATGCCAATGAAGAGCGCTGCTATTCCGGCTATCTTTTCTACAACGGCTACATTTCCCAGCGTCAGATCAACAGTAAAAATGCCGCCGGTCTGCGCAACGGAGTGTACGGTTTACCAGCCGATTACAAAGCCTTTGAAGTGCCTATCAACCCCTGGCCTGTGGGCGGTTTGGCTACCGATCCGGGCAACGCACAATACGATACGAACAACGTAAACATCCGATTGACCAATGGCAGCCTACAGCAGGTTACCTACGATACAGGTCTGCACCCGTATCGCAATCAGTTCCGGCTTGGACCCATGAACTGGAACCAGGATGCGTCCATGCAGAAGACGTTCAGTGTCACCGAACGGCTGAAAATCCGTGGCACTTTTGATCTGTTCAATGTGTTCAACACGCAAGGATTAAACGTACCCGCCGCAGATGGCATTTCCAGTCTGCAAAATTCCTACGGAGGATTTGGATTCAAACCAAGACAGGTGCAGTTATCTATGCGTTTGGATTGGTAGCTATTTCCTTTATACAGGGGGCCCTCCGCAGCCCTGTCACTTACCGCTATCCTATTCGGTGGACCATGATTCGTTCCACTTTACTTTTCCTCTGCGCCGTTGCACTAGGCCAATCTCAAGACCTGGAATCTCTTCGCCGTGGCTTCGATCAGCCGCCTGCCGATGCACGCATTATGATGCGCTGGTGGTGGTATGGCGCTGGCGTCGATAAGCACGAACTGGAAGCAGAGATGCTCAAGATGAAGGAAGGCGGCATCGGCGGTTTTGAAGTTCAACCCGTCTACCCGCTGGAACTTGACGACCCCGGCAAGAACTTTCGCAACCTGCCCTACCTTTCCAATGACTATCTTGACGCTCTGCGTTTCACCTCTGAAAAAGCACGTGAATTGGGTTTGCGCATGGACATCACGTTGGGCAGCGGCTGGCCCTTTGGCGGTCCTCACATCGGAGTGACAGAAGCAGCTGGTCGTTTGCGTTGTGATCGTGTGGCTGTTCCCACTAAACAGAATTCCTTGCCCATGCCTGCAATTTCCAATGGTGAAAAACTACTGGCAATCTTTCTGGCTAAAGGTGATGAAAAACGTTTTGAGCCAACAGGCATTACCCGAATCAATACGATTGAACATGGCCGTTTGCAACTACCGCCATCCATCACAGGTCCGCACGTGGTTTTGTTTTTCATCGCCAGCCGCACTGGGCAACAAGTGAAGCGTCCTGCCCTTGGTGCGGAAGGATTTGTACTGGATCATTACAGTCGGGCAGCCATTGATCATCACTTGAAAGTAGTCGGCGAGCCCTTATTAAAGGCCTTTGGAGCGAATCCACCTTACGCCGTTTTCAGTGACAGTCTTGAAGTCTACAACTCAGATTGGACGGACGATCTACCTCAGGAATTTCAGCGACGCCGTGGTTACGACATTATCCCCTACCTGCCCGCACTGATCGGCGATATGGGTTTGAAGACGGCGGACGTCCGCCACGATTGGGGACTTACGCTAAGCGAGCTGTGTGAAGAAAGGTATCTGAAACCAATTCGAGATTGGGCTGCGAGCCACAACACAAAGTTCCGGTCACAGACATACGGCGTTCCGCCAGTTACTCTTTCCAGTAACAATCTGGTGGATCTGCCTGAAGGGGAAGGGGCATCTTGGCGCAAGTTCACCAGCACACGTTGGGCTACTTCCGCCAGCCATCTTTACGGCAAACAGGTGACGTCGTCTGAAACATGGACCTGGCTCCATTCTCCTGTCTTCCGTGCCACTCCTCTAGATATGAAGGCGGAAGCGGACATGCACTTTCTGCAAGGAGTGAACCAGTTAATTGGACATGGTTGGCCTTACTCGCCGGAAATAGCTGGTGAACCTGGTTGGCGCTTTTACGCCGCTGCGGTATTCAATCATCACAACCCCTGGTGGTTGGTGATGCCCGATGTTACTCAGTACTTACAAAGGATCAGTTACTTACTACGCCAAGGAAAACCAGCGAATGACGTGGCCTTGTATCTGCCAACAGCCGACGCCTTCTCGCACTTCGTTATCGGCAAGACTTCAGTGGACAAGTCCATGGATGAGTTATACGACGAAAAGCTGATCCCAAGTATCCTGGATGCCGGTTATAACTTCGACCTGATTGACGATGCAGCAATTCAGAACTTGGGAATCAGTCACCCGATACTGTTCCTGCCAAAGCTCACCCGCATGCCCCCAGCTACGTCCAGGAAGCTGGAAGAGTTCAAGAACAAGGGGGGCAAAGTGGTCACCGATACGGACCAGTTGACCAAGGCGCTGCAACCCGATTTCGCTGCCGGCAATGACGCAATCGGCTTTATACATCGTAAGTTGGATAGCTCCGATATCTATTTCACAGCCAACACTTCCAACAAGCCGGTAGATGCAACCGTACGCATACGGACTAAAGCTACCAGCGCTGAATGGTGGGATGCAGCAACCGGAAAAGTAACCGGAGCTGACCTCAAGGCAGGGAGTATCGTCCTGCATTTAGAGCCCTATGAATCGCGGGTTTTGGTCCTCTCTACAAGCCCCGCGCGACCCGCGGAATCGATTCGAACCAGTGCCAAGCTGGACATAGCCACCGGATGGAAAGTTAGTTTCCAGGGCGTCAATCACGTAGTCGCAATGAATCAACTGCGCAGTTGGACAAATGATGAACAGACCCGCTATTTCTCTGGCCAAGCCACCTATGAAAAAACGGTGGTCGTGCCAGATGGCATGGTCAAATCGCGTCTCTTTCTGGATTTTGGCCCCGGCAAGCCCTTCACCGACCCTAGCAGCGCTATGGGATTCAAGGTGGATTTTGAAAGTCCAGTCCGTGAAGCTGCCCTCGTTTTCATAAATGATAAACGTGCAGGTGCCGTGTGGAAGGCACCGTTTGAAGTGGAAGTAACTGGCTTCATCACAGCTGGAAACAATCGAGTACGAATCGTTGTAGCCAATCTGGCGATTAACGGAATGGCTGGCCAAAAAATGCCCGACTACAAACTTTTGAATTTACGTTTTGGCGAACGCTTTCAGCCGCAGGACTTGAAGAATCTGGAACCGCTACCATCGGGAATATTAGGTGGTGTAAGTTTGGAGTCGCGGTAGTTGGGCACTTGATGCCTTTTGTTGTTGGGAATGATTTTGAGTTTGTTTGCG
>JANMWO010000412.1:0-5419 GCA_031394025.1 Acidobacteriota bacterium | reverse complement strand
CCTCCGCCTGCTCCGTGGACGTTGCAACCTTCCAACGCGAAGCTGCTGAAGGAACTTGCGCAGGATTTTGTGAACTCCGGTTACGATTTGAAGGCGCTGCAACGCCAAATTGTCAACTCTGATTCGTATCAGATGTCCTCCCGCTATGACGGTGTGTGGAACCCTTCGTGGGAACCGCTGCATGCTCGCAAACTGGTTCGTAGATTGTGGGCGGAAGAAATTATTGACGCTGTGGCCCAGACTTCCGGGTTGCCCACAAGCTATACCTTCGGTGTGGATTCTACTGATCCGAAGAAACTATTGAAAGTGGATTGGGCCATGCAGTTGCCTTCTCCCAATTTGCGTTCCGGGGACATTGCCGGTTTGATGGATGCCTTTTTCCGTGGGGATCGTGATGAAAATGAGCGGCGGCCCGATGGTTCCGATCTGCAGGCGCTTTCCATGATGAATTCCACTTTTGTGACGAATCGTACCAAATCTGCTGCGGCTGGTCAGAGCATCAGTTTGGTGCGTCAGAACATTACGTTGTCCGATGATGAGCTGATCAACACGTTGTTCCTTACGGTGCTATCGCGCCCACCAAACGCTGCGGAACGCACTTCATCCACTGTGGCGCTGAAATCGGGCAATCGTCTGACGGCTGCTGAAAACCTTACCTGGGCTTTGTACAACAAGGTCGATTTTCTAATTAATTACTAGATTGGGGAGATACCAAGATGAACAACGAATCGAAATTCCGCAAGATCATTGAGAAGTACCCCACCAATCACACTCCGTTCTATGCCCGTCCCAATTTCAGCCGCCGCAATTTTTTCAACCTTGCTGGGGCTGGGGTGATGGGATCTTTTCTGAGTAAGAACCTGAATGGACAGGTGATCAAATCGTCTCCGGTGCAGACCAAGAATACTGCCAAGAATGTGATTTTCATTCTATTGGCGGGTGCTCCCAGTCATACCGATACGTTCGATCTAAAATTCCTGGACGGAACCACTCCCAAAGACTTCAACCCCACCATGATGGGAAAAGCTTTGTGGCCCATGGGCTTAATGCCCAACATAGGTGCGCAACTGGGGGAAGTGGCCATTGTCCGTTCCGTACGGGCCTGGGCCGCCGCCCATTCGCTATCGCAGACCTGGGTGCAGATCGGCAGAAGTCCCACGGCAGCTTTGGGCGATATCGCGCCCAATATTGGGTCTATTGTAGCTGCTGAAAAGCGCGGGGAACGTCAGTTATCGCAGAAATTCCCCACGTTTCTAGCGCTCAATTCCGGCAATGCTATGGGTTCAGGATATCTGCCCGCCAACTACGAACCTTTTAAGATGACACCCAGCACTGCGGGCTTGCCCAACACGGCGAATCCCGATGGTCAGGTTCGATTTGAAGATAAGTTCAATTTGCTGAATGCTGTGGATGGCAACCTGCGGGTGAATTCGCCGATCAGCGAGCAGATGAACGATTACGGCGATTTCTATCGTTCCGCTAAAGGCTTAATGTACAATCCCACCGTGGATAAGGCCTTCAAGTACTCAACCACAGATAGTATGCGATATGGAAACAGTGGATTCGGCAATGCATTGTTGACGGCTAAGCAGGTGCTGGAAGCGAACCAGGGCACCCGCTATATTCAGGTGACTGTGGGCGGTTGGGATATGCACTCCAACATCTACGGATTGAACGGTGCCAGAACTGGCGCAATGGGTGGACTGTATACCATGGCCATGGGCCAGCTAGATCCGGCTGTGGGTGAATTGATTAAGGACATGAAGGCCAATGGATCGCTGAAAGAAACGCTGATTGTGATGATGGGTGAATTCGGACGCACGGTTGGCCAAGTGACCTTGCAGGGCGGTCGCGATCATTACCTGCAACAGTTCTGCATGTTCGCTGGAGGCGGCGTGAAGGGCGGCAAGGTGATTGGGGAAACCGATACGGCTGGCCGGGTGACAATTGATCCTGGTTGGTCTGAAGGCCGTGATGTTCGGGTAGAAGATATTGAAGCCACCATCTATTCGGCATTGGGAATTAACTGGACCAACATTCGTTACGACGATCCGTTTGGGCGAGGATTTGAATACGTCCCCAGCGCCAACGAAGGCTTATACAAGCCCATCCACGAACTTTGGGCATAAGAATTATGGCCGCA
Source organism: Acidobacteriota bacterium (assembly GCA_031394025.1). Classification (GTDB taxonomy): domain Bacteria; phylum Acidobacteriota; class Terriglobia; order Bryobacterales; family Bryobacteraceae; genus JANXSF01. The sequence goes on along the minus strand of JANMWO010000412.1, from coordinate 3,276 downwards.
GATAAACGCCGATAAACGCGGATAACACCAACAACTAAGAATTGAAGTTGGTTTTATCTGCGTCATCTGCGACATCGGTAGATTCCAATGCCCGCCAGCGCCAATGAAAGAATTTATCCGCAGATGACGCAGATAACACCTAACGCAATTTGTTTTGCTTGGTTTTATCTGCGTTCATCTGCGTCATCTGCGGATAGCATTGCACCTGTGCCGAAAATTCACACTCTGTGCGATGGAACCACACACCCTCTACGCGACGTCTAATCAATTCATCAATTTAACCTTTGGCAAGGAACCTGCAATGAGTTTGTTCATGAGAAGTAGAGATTGGATGGCGTCAGTCGCGTTGGCATATTCCCTGGGACTCTTAGTCGGCGTGGCCGGTATCCGCATTGCCCATGCCAAGGCTCAGGAAGTGAATAATGTCAATGCTCGTTACACTGTCGAAAGTATCGAACTTTCCGGCATTGACGAAGCTCGGCTTAGTCGATCACTGCGGACGGAACTGAAGCGCCGCGTTGGGGAAAAATTCCATCCCGATATTTTTGCTGAACTCGCCGTAAGGATCAAACAGGAATTACGAGCCCGTGCCGTCTCTCCCAAATTGCAGCGTGGGACCAATGCTGAAAACATCAAGGTGCTGCTTGACGTGGAACCTGGTAAATCTTTGCTGGACCCCTCCCGTTCTCGCATTGCCTATTACGGGAAACAAGGTTTATCCGGTGCCGGATTTCTCACCACCGAAACCGATACCCAAGCAATTCGCGTCGGCTACCTGAACAATGGTGAGGATTCCCTGGATAGACTGCAAGGCGTTTCCGCCAACTATCAACGTAAATTTTTTCGCGATAAAGTGCGCGCCGGGTTCCAGTTTGATGCCTTTAATTCGCAGTGGAATTCCTTAACCACCGCCACCAACGGCCAGTTCAACAATCGCCAAAGCTATACGCCCACCGTCACATATACTCCGATTGAAGGCGTATCGCTGACATCGGGAATCTCATTCACCAATTACAATTTCACACAAGCTTCTCCGGCTTCCAGCCTGGGGAGAGGCTCCTCCCAGTCGTTAGTGACTACTCTGCGACTGCACCGCGACTGGGGGGAGCTTGATTCCATTCGTCAAACCGCTACCACTGAATTTGCCACGCGCATTGGCACGCAATTCGCTGGTGGCGATTACAGTTTTCGACGCCATTCCGCCGAAGCGCGTTACGCGGTAACGGTAAACAAGCAGCGGCTGGATACCAGTTTCGTTGTCGGTCGGCTGGACGGCATCGCGCCGCTTTCGGAACGGTTTGTGGCCGGGAATTCGCGCATTCTACGCGGTTGGAACAAGTACGATATCACCCCCATGGGCGCCACTCGCATCATGGCCGGTTCTGTTGAATATGCCATGCGTGTCGGCCAAAAGTGGATGCCTGCCGCATTTATTGATTCAGGCACCGTTTGGGGAAATTCACTGGCTAAAGTGGCCAGAAACTCCGTTGGGGGAGGAATTCGCACGCGGGATGGGTTCTATCTATACGTTGCGTTCCCATTGAAGGAAGGACGCGTGGAACCCCAGGTTATGACAGGGGTGAATTTCTAAGATGGCAGAAAAATTCCTAACTCGGCGTGGCTGGCTGATTGTGGGTGCCATCAGCCCTGTCCTGCTTAAAGCCGTGGCCAGTTTGAACCTGCATTTGCACCATGAAGAAAACTATCTGCACGTGTCTGCCCCGCATCTTCATTTCTTAACCGGGCGTCCGTTGGAACGTCTCAAGAATGGCTCCAGCGTTCTGTATTCTGTGCAACTTGCTTTATCCAGCGATCAGTTTGCCACCGTGGATCGCCGCAATTTTGAACGGTTCGTGATCAGTTACGATATTTGGGACGAGAAGTTTTCTATCGTCCGTTTAGGAACTACGAAAGCCACCGCTTCGCACTTGGATACTGCCGCCGCCGAAGATTGGTGCGTCCGCAAAGTGGGCCTCTTAACCCATGGCCTGCAAAAAGAGGCAAACTATTGGGTAAGGCTTGAAATGCGCGCAGAAGAACCACATGACGCTACCGCTTTGCTTACCCAACCGCCCGTTGCATTGGCCAAACTGGTGGAGCTGTTTGCCCGCCCATCCAAACGCGATACTGAGCAATGGGCTGCCGATCAGGGACCATTCCGCATCGCGGATTTAAAACCGTGAGCCTGCGTGCGAAATTAATCGGCATCTTTTTATTGGCCACCCTGGCCCCACTTGCCGTCACCATGTGGATCACCGTTTCCTTGCTGGATGAAAGCCTGCGCTATTCCACCACCGGCGATTTGGATGAAATCTCTCAATCCCTTCACGTCACTGGTCGGGAATTTTATCAACAAGCCCGTAAATCGCTCGAAGAAGATGCCTCCGCTGGCCGAACCAAACCTCGCCATTACGAAGCTAAAGATCAAGCCAAGTGGCCCGCCCCCATTGCCGCATTCTTCAGCAGCGGGCAACCCTTTCGATTCTTGTTAGCCGGGGTTGAAGGCGATCAACTGGATTACCTGGTCAGCCGCAGTGGCGAGGTTTTAGTGTATTCCCGACCCCTAGGTCCGGTGGGTTTGAACAAGCTGGCCAAGCAATACACCAAGGCTCGCGACATGGTGGAACGGTCGCGCGTTTTCGATCTGCGCAGAGGCATTACCACCACACTCGTTTTACTGGCTGCGGCAGCTTATCTGGTGAGTTTTGCATTATTAGTTTGGCTATCGCTGCGCATCACCCGGCCGTTGAAAGACCTGACCACCGGCCTGGGCCAACTGGCTGCAGGCGAATGGAACGTGCAACTACCAGTGCGTAATTACGATGAAGTGGGCCGAGCGGTGGAAGCCTTCAACCAGACGGCCACGCAGTTAAAACAGAATCGCGAACGGCTGATCTATCTGGCGCAAGTAGCCAGTTGGCAAGCCTTGGCCCGTAAAATGGCCCATGAAGTGAAGAATTCGCTGACCCCTATTCGCTTGACCATGGAAGAGATCAAAGCTCGCCGTGGCGATGCCGATACTGAATTTCTGCGTCAGGCATCGGACATCGTAGTGGAAGAAGTTGTGTCCCTGGAAAAGCGCGTCAAGGCGTTCAGTCAGTTTGCCGCAGAGCCACCCATGGAACCACGCGATCTGGATTTGAACGCTGTGTTTGAAGAACGGGTGAGCTTTCTGAAATCGGCACATCCGGGCTTGATTTACGATCTGGATCTTTCGCCCACCACTCCCAAAATTCGTGGCGATGCCGACTTGGTAAAAGGCATTCTCACCAACCT
>JANMWO010000380.1:0-10220 GCA_031394025.1 Acidobacteriota bacterium | reverse complement strand
TTCTTCTTCATCGATCCACGGGCCACGCCCGCAGCTCGCTTAGCTTTTGGCGCACACTTCTTGCGTGCAGCGCGCTTCAGCTTCTTTCTTTCATCTGTATCTGTTACGTTCTTAGTATTCATCCGTCAATCTTTATCCCTGCGTATTTAGCTACTAGCTTTTTCAATCCAAAGCCAGGGAAGCTAATAGTAAGTTTAGCATCTTCTCCGTCCCCTTCTTGACGTAATACAACACCCGATCCGTATTTAGCATGTCGGATGGATTTTCCAACAATGGAACTCTTCTTTGGTGACGCCGCCTGACGTGCCGCATATTGCGCCGAACCCAAGTTGGAAACCGGCGTCGCGGCTGGACTCAACGGCTTTGGAACAGGCGGTTGCACCTGCGTCGGCCGGGCAGGAGTTGCCCACGGCATGGCCTGATTTTCAGCGCGCACGGGTGCAACTGGCATTGGCTTAGAATTGGGTAGAAACGGAGCCTCCCATGGTGGCCGCTGACTTTCCGACTTCACCAAAGGCGTCCTCGATACTAATTTCGGTGCTGTTGGCTTAGGAGCCGAAGGCAGTTCAAAGTCAGCAAACATGGATTGTTGACGAGGAACTGGCGGAGGTAATGCTTCTGGTGCCCGGGGAATCGGCTGAGGCAACATGGGTGTCGCCGCTTTTACTGGCACTGCATCGCGACCGGCATCGGACTTCGGTTGCGTCGGAGGCCACTGCTTGGGCGTGATCCCACGATCCGTAAAAAACTGATTGATATTATCCAGCGAATTGTACGTTTTGCCGTTGTACAAACTCTTCTTCACCGACTCCCGCACTTCACTGCGTTCAACCGATAAGTCTACCCCTGCATAGCGCTGTGAACCGGCACCTAAATTGGTGATCAGGGTTCGCGGTAACTCGCTCAAAAATCTTGAAGGAATGGTTGGTTCGCTGGGTCCACCACCAAACTTACGACGGAACCGAGCCCAACTTAACGTCAGCTTCTTTTCTGCCCGAGTCAAGCCTACATAGCACAGCCGCCGTTCCTCTTCCATCTGGTTAGAATCCTGCAAGGACCGGCTGTGAGGAAACAATCCTTCTTCTAAGCCGGCAATGAACACAGCGGGAAATTCCAAGCCCTTGGCATTGTGCATGGTCAACAGGCTAACCTGTGCACCTTCATCAATGTCATCGGCACCAGCCACCAACGCCGCATGATCCAGAAAATCGGAAACTGTCTCCCCGCGTTCAGCCGCTTCCGCCGCCGCGTTCAACAGTTCGTTCAGATTTTCCTTGCGCGCTTCGGATTCCGGAGTCCGTTCGGCTTCCAGCATTTTCGCATAGCCAGAACGGTCAATAATTGTCGCTAAAAGACGGTCTATCGGCGTGGTTTGCGCCAATTCGTGCAACTCTTGGAGCATTTTTACGAACGAACCAAGGGAAGATTCCGCTCGCGGACCCAGTTGCCGGGTCTCAATCAGCTTCTGAACCGCCTTCCAAACACTGATTCCCTGCTCCAAGGCATACTTTTCCACCTGATCCATGGTGGATTTGCCAATTCCACGGGCAGGCGTATTTACGATCCGTTGCAAAGATATGGTGTCGTCTGGGGTGGACGTGGCCTTCAAGTAAGACAGGATGTCTTTCACTTCTGCTCGCTGATAAAAACTAAACCCGCCCACCACAATATATTTGCGATTGTAGCGACGCAAAGCTTCTTCAATTTGCCGCGATTGCGAATTGGTTCGATACAGAACCGCAACGCGCCATTTCGGCTCATCAAAGAGGATTTTTTCAATGGCATCGGCTATAAACAGAGCTTCGTTTTCGCCATCTAACGATTCATACACTACAATTTTTTCGCCAGCGCCTTCATCCGTCCAAAGCTTTTTACCTTTGCGTTGAGTATTATTTTCAACCACCGCTGTTGCTGCTTCCAAAATATTCTGAGTGGACCGATAGTTCTGCTCCAGTCGAACCACTTTGGCACCGGCGTAATCATTTTCGAAGTCCAAAATGTTGCGGATATCGGCACCACGCCAACCGTAGATCGATTGATCCTCATCACCCACAACCACCACGTTCTGGTGTTCACTGGTGAGCAGTCGCATCATTTCATATTGACTACGATTCGTATCCTGGTATTCGTCAATCATCAAATACCGAATCATCCGATTGTAGGTAGAACGTAAATCCCCGTCGTGTTTCAGCAGCCGGACGGCTTCGTTCAAAAGATCGTCAAAATCCAAGGCGTTGGCTTGACGTAAACGCGATTCGTACTGTTCGTAGACCACTGCCAGCCGCTGCATTTTAGGATCGCTGGCTTGCTTGTACCAGTCTTGCGGAGTGGTTTGAGAATTTTTGGCTTGGCTGATGCGAGACAGCGCGGCGCGATACTTCATGAACGTTTCGTCCAGTCCGATCGCCTTGAAGATAGACCGCACCAGAGAAAGCTGATCATCATCGTCGTAAATGTTGAAGGTGCGGGTGAAGTTGGGGCGGATATCGGCCAGCCGGTCACCATCACGTCGCAACATACGCACTGAAAAGGAATGGAAAGTAGAAACCCTGGGCACTCTTTGCGGACTGGTTTCCCCAAGAATCTTCGCCACACGGTTGCGCATTTCTTCAGTGGCTTTATTGGTGAAGGTTACCGCAAGAATCGATTGCGGATTGACGCCATGGGCGCGAATCAGGTGGCCCATGCGATGGGTAATCACCCGGGTTTTGCCACTGCCAGCGCCGGCCAGAATCAGAAGCGGGCCTTCTACGTGTGCTGCCGCTTCCCTTTGTTGGGGGTTAAGACCTTGCAAAAAGTCCATGGAATGAAGGAGATTCTTATTTTAACACAGGGTTTACTGCGCATGGGTGTAAAGATTATCACCCTCTTAATTGTTATCAATTACCTTAGCTTAAGGTAATTGCCTTAATGTACCGGTACCACTATAACTAGTCTATGGCCTCGAAAGACCCTTTTTACAGCGCAATGGAAGGCAAGAGTGTCGACCAAAAGCTGCAATTTTTGTACCACCGCCGTCAGGCGTTAGATAACCTCATTCGTTCCCTGGAATCGGAACGACGCAAGTACGCAAGCGGTGAAGGTAAGGTCTCTGAAAAGAGTTCCTTTTGGCCTACCGTTGCTGCTTGAAGGTATTTTTTGATCAAAAATCAATGGAAGCCAGTAGATCACTCGGCTTCCTGTCAAAAGCCTTGCAAATGGCCAGCATACTTTCCATGCTGGGCAAGTGCGCTCCACGTTCAATGGAGCTGATTTGAGATACGCTCAATTTTGTAAACGCAGCAACGTCTTTTAAGGACCAGTCGCGTTCTACACGAAGCACCTTAATGCGATGCCCCAGCCGTTCCCGCAAACGGTCTTGAGCCGTTTTGCCAAGTCCGAACGCTTCAATGGCATTTTTCAGAGTTTGGCGTAATTGGGCCAATGAAAAAGGCTTCGCCAGGTAGTCGAACACCTTCATTTTGAAGGTGGCTCGCATATCTTCCAGGGACGGATAACCGGTGACGATGATCACGCAAAGACCAGGCCAACGGGCAAATAGCTGCTCCAGCACCTTATCCCCGCGAAACTCACCCATATTCATGTCCAACAGGACAATGTCGGGAAGACTTTGTTCATTGTGCAAAAACAAGTCTTCGGGGTGAGCAAAGGGGTACGTTGTGTAGCCCCCTTCGGTGTTCAGCACATCCTCAATGTAGGAACGGAAATCCGCATCATCGTCAAGAATGGCAATTTCCACAAGATCCGGTAACTGTTCGGTCGCAGCTTCTTTCATTAGGACTACTTCCCAGTGTAAGGGTTAATGCTTAGTGCGTGGCAGCCTTTACTTCTTCCTTCACTTTTTGTCCTACAGCCTTGGCTTCGGAAACTGTCTTATCGGCAGCTTTTTCCACCATTTGACCAGCCTTGTCCGCCATGTGACCTGCTTTATCAGCCGCCTTCTCTGCCATGCTGCCAGCCTTACTGGCCATGTCTCCGGCTTTGTCAACAGCTTTTCCGGCCATGTCCCCGGCCTTCTCGGCCACCTTTTCTGCGCCTTCGGCTACTTTGCCAGCTTGATCGGCCACTTTTTCGGCGGTACTGCAACCGACCAGTGAAACCAAACCGAGGGTCAAAACGAATGCGTATGGTGTGAATTTCATAGCTGGATTCTACCATATGCCGTGGCGCTATTTATTCTGGATTCTCATATTGCATTGCACCTACATGATTGCCCTCGGTATCGTGGAAATAGACCAAACTCCCCACCGTCGGGATATGAGCCTTGGCCATCACGATTGTGCCTCCGTTCAGTTCAATGGCACGAATCGTTTCGTCAATATTATTCACTCCAATGGTGCATTCAAAACCTTTCATCCCGGTCCCGGTCAACGACTGATGCCGTTTGTGCATCAAGCCTCCCACACCAGGATTCTCAGCATCCCCAGTTGTGATCAGGTAGAAATCTGGAGGGCCCCACGGTTCAAACTTCCATCCAAACGTCTTTTCATAGAAGGCACGGGCACGAGCCACGTCGTCGACATGAATTGCAAATCGGGAAACGTTATTTGGCATGGCAATGAGTATATAAAATAACGACAGTCCGCCAATGGTAAAATTTAGGTTTCCCGGAAAACTTATGACCACTTCTATTTTCGCTGCCGTGGAGATGGCACCACGTGACCCGATTCTTGGCCTAACCGAAGGCTTCAACGCCGATACTCGCCCGTCTAAAGTGAACCTTGGTGTGGGAGTTTATTGCGACGACACTGGAAAAATCCCATTGCTGGGTGCCGTCCGTGCTGCCGAAAAGACCAGACTGGAAGCCGCACCGGCCCGTGGCTATCAGCCCATAGATGGCTTAGTTGCTTACAATCAGGCGGTTCAGAATCTGGTATTCGGACAAGGATCTGCCCTTCTTGCTGAAGGTCGCGTGCTAACGATTGAGGCACTGGGTGGGACTGGAGCGCTGAAAGTTGGCGCTGATTACTTGCGTCGACTGCTACCCACTTCCAAGCTGTATATCAGCGACCCAAGTTGGGAAAATCATCGGGCATTGTTTGAGACTGCCGGGTTCATTGTTGAGAACTACCCCTATTACGATGCAGCCACCCGAGGAGTAGATTTCGAAGGCATGAAATCTTTTCTGAAGGGCCTGCCTGCCAGCAGCATCGTAGTCTTGCATGCTTGCTGCCACAATCCCACTGGTGCCGATCTCACGACTGCCCAATGGAGTGAAGTGGTCGCAATTACGAAGGAACAGAAGTTGGTGCCATTCATCGACATGGCCTACCAGGGGTTTGCCGATGGGATTGAAGCCGATGGCAGCGCGGTCAAGCAATTTGCCGAAGCCGGAATGCAGTTCCTGGTCTCAAGTTCATTTTCCAAATCATTTTCTCTCTATGGCGAACGGGTAGGAGCGCTGTCCATTGTCACGGCCAGTAAGGAAGAAAGTGGTCGAGTGCTATCGCAGATCAAGCGGGTAATTCGCACCAACTATTCCAATCCGCCTACCCATGGAGGGGCCATTGTGGCAGCAGTGCTTGCTAGCGCTGAACTTCGTAAACTTTGGGAAGCGGAATTGGGTGTGATGCGCGATAGAATTCGCGCCATGCGGACGGGTCTGGTGGAAGAGTTGAAGGCGAAGGGCGTGACTCAGGATTTTTCATTTGTGGCACAGCAGCGCGGCATGTTTTCCTATACCGGGCTGACTGTGGCGCAAGTGGATGCACTGCGCAACGACTTTGGTATTTACGCCGTGAGTACCGGTCGCATTTGCCTGGCCGCACTGAATTCGCGGAATCTGAGTTATGTTGCCGATGCTATGGCAAAGGTTCTTCAGGCTTAGTGGGCCATGGGGTCATTCTGTCATTTTTGCAGAAGCGTATTGAGAGACGGCAGCACCAGAAGTTTGGGTCAATCAGGAAAACAGCTTGCCCCACCAAGGCGAGCTCGGGGTTTGCAATGGTTTCTTGGGAATTGGAATAAAGACTTCGCTCGCTTGCGAGCGAAGTCTTTATTCCGAATATTGGGTTTTTTGGCAGATGGAATGCTTGAAACAGTTTATATTTTCACGCTCCTGGAAAGAACAAGCCAGGAGGCATGTCCCAGTTAAACAACTGCTTGAAAAATGGCGAATACAGCGCCTTGCGGGTCGGTGATTACGGACATTCTTCCCACACCTTCCATTGTCGTTGGTGGAAGAATCAGCTTCCCACCCTTTACTTCAGCTAGAACCGCGATTGCGTCGCAATCTGCAACTGCGAAATAAGGGAGCCAGTGGGGCGGCATGTTATGACTTCGATTTCCCACCGGGGGTACGCCCCCAAGGAAATCTCCCTGATGCTGGATGTGCAAATAGCCAGATTTGTCGTATTCCCCAGTCACGAATTCCCATCCAAACTGAGCTTTGTAAAAGCTGGATGCCTTTGCTGTATCAGGAGTGCTCAAGTCCGCCCAACACAAAGTTCCGGGTACAGATCCAATGGTTGTTCCAATGTGCTGTTTGGCCTGCCATATGCAGAACATCGCACCGGTTGGATCTTGCAGCACCGCCATGCGACCGAAGTCATTCACGTCGAAAGGGGCGGCAATCACTGTGGCCCCAAGGGTTGCAGCCTTTGCCGCTGATGCATCAGCGTTCTCTACCGCGATGTAAAGATTCCAATGCGGCGGGGTATCCTTTTCCGCAGAGCGCATGGTATAGGCCGCTGCCGTATCAAACGAATGCAAATGGAACGTAGTATAAACTTCGTCCGATCCCATTGCGAAGTCACTGGCGGACCAGCCAAAAAGCTGCGAATAAAAATACTTCGCTGCCGCCTGATCTGTGGTCGCCAATTCAATCCAACAAAACGTTCCCGGAGCATGATGCGCAATAGATGCCATGCTCCGAGTTTACGTCAATCGACATTAGTTTGCCGGTAAAGTACCGGCTACATAGAGGCTGGTATAAACAGTTGAATCGGTGCCCTTCTTCTGACCTGGAATGGCAGTGTTGATCGGGCGCATCACTCGGAAAGCCACGGCATCTCCGGGTTTCAACGTGCCCTGAATTCGGCGCACGTCGTCAGTGGAAGCCACTGGTTGACGATTGATGCTGAGGATCACATCGCGTTCCTTCAGTTCAATCTCTTCGGCGAAACTTCCTTCCTGTACGGTGGTCACGTAAACACCGCGACCCTCTGCCTTGGCATCGGCCTTTTCTTTATCCGACAAAGGTCGAATGGAAATTCCGAACTTGGCGGGAGTGCCTTCAGGAGTAGGATCGACTGACGGAATATCCTTTCGACGGCTGGCAAAGCGTGGCTCATCTTTGAAGACTTCTTCGCGATCTTCCACCGTCACACTGAATTCCATCTTCTTGCCTTCGCGGTCCACGGTGACCTTCAAAGCCTGTCCAATGGCCGTTTCCGATACACGAGTAATTAAATCGTCACCATCTTTAATGGGCTTGCCATTCAGTGCCGTCACCACATCTTCCGGTTTAATTCCAGCCTTCACAGCAGGTCCACCAGGCGTCACCGTTTCCACCAGCACCCCACCACTGACGCCAGCCGCCTTGAGGATTTCCGGCTTCTCCTGCTTGTTCCAGGAAATGCCGATGGAACCGCGCCGCATCCGGCCGTGCTGAATAATGCTGTTATAGACGCGAGCCATCACGTTCACTGGCAGTGCGAACCCAATGCCCTGATAGCCCCCTGTCTGCGTAGCAATGGCCGTGTTGATCCCAATCACTTCGCCTTTAATATTTAATAGGGGTCCACCCGAATTACCGGGGTTAATGGCTGCATCGGTCTGAATGAAATGTTGAAAGGCCTCAGCGCCCGAAACATCTCTGCCTGTGGCCGAAATGATTCCAGCCGTCACGCTGGCGGCAAGGCCAAATGGCGAACCAATGGCGACCGCCCAATCCCCCACCTGGACGCCGTCAGAATTGGCGATTTTGAGGGCGGTCAACGGTCTCTTCACATCGATCTTGATTACTGCAATGTCCGATTCCCAATCTGTGCCAATCACCTTGGCTTTGTACTCTGTTTTATCGCCAGAGAACTTCACCTTAATGCCTTCGGCTTTGTCTACAACGTGGTTGTTGGTGATGATATAGCCATTTTTATCGACGATGAAACCAGAGCCGGTAGCCTCACGAGGGGCGCGTCGGGCACCACCACCGCCAGCGCTGCCACCGCCACCAGGCATGTCGCGAAAGAAGCGTCGGAACAGTTCCACACTCTCATCACCGCCACCTTCTTCTTCGTCCGGCGGAGCCTGCATGCGCGGCTGACGCTTGGTCGCAGCATTTTTGGGCGGAGTATAATCCGTGGTGATATTCACTACGCTCGGCTCAGCCATTTTGGCTAAACGGGTAAAATCGGTTTCGTTCGATTGGGCAGCGGGGATTACCAGTGGGGTGGCGTCTGGGGCAGCAGTTTGCCCTTTGGCAGCGTAAACGCCAGTAGTCGCCAGAGTGCCAATGACAACTCCCAAGGACAGCATGAAAAGGAAAATGCTTGCGGCAAGTAGTTTTTGTTGCTTAAGAATACGAGCTAACATCGGTTACGTTCTCCAAAACCAGTTTAGTGATCAATTGAATGGATGCCCTTCAGTGGGCTGCGGTTTCACTTCTGCGAACAGAATACCCAACATTACGAGCATAGCGCCAAGAGCGGCGCGTTGGGTAAGCACCTCACCCAAAACCAGGAACGACGTCAGCCATGCGAATACCGGCTCCAGGCTGAAGATCAGCACTGCTCTGGTGGCTGAAACGTGCTGTTGCGCCCAAGTTTGAACACCAAACGCCACGGCTGTAGCGAAAACGCCACCAATCACAATGGCCCAATAGGTTGCCGGAGTGGGATTCCAAAAAGGCTTCTCAACTAACGGAGATCCTAAAGCAGCAAAGCCTGCGCCAAATCCGATTTGCCAGCAAGCCATGGGAGCCACACCCACCTGTCTTGTGAAATGGCTCAGAGCAATGATGTGGAACGCAAATGCCACTGCGCACGCCACCGTCAGCCAATCCCCTTTGGAAAACGAGAATTTCTCACCGGGCCAACTGAGCAGCGCAGTTCCAGTGACAGCAAATAGCAATCCAACAAATTCCTGCCAACGCGGTGCTCGACGAAATAACAACGCCGTCAGCATGGGCACAAAGGGAATAGACAGGCCTGTTAAGAAGGCGCTCTTTGCCGGGGAGACGGTTAACAATCCAATGGTCTGCAACATGTAGCCAGACATCAGCAGCGCCCCCACTAACGCGGCAATGGCAAAGCTGCGGGCAGGCAAACGGAAAATCGTTTCGCGGCGGAAATAGAACAGCAGCACCAACGCGGCCAAGCTGAATCGCAATGCCAAATATACAAGGGAAGAAATGTCGCTCAGTGCCGATTTCACAAGCACAAACGTTCCGCCCCACAACAGGGCGACCAGGGCCAGCGCAATTTCAGCGCGTATGTTAACCGGCAATTTCATTCGGAAAGTAACAGGGCAAGAGCCAGAAAAACGCGTTTCAACCCAAGATCACGGCCTTCTGGGTGATACCATTCAGCGGGTGTATGGGCACCGCCGCCCATGCCTCCGGTGCCGATGGAAACGGCAGGGAGTCCCATGGATAAAGGGATGTTTGCATCAGTGGACGCACATTCAATGCGTGACCGGATTCCCAGGTGCGCATCGATGTCTCGTAGATAAGTAACCAGCGGTGCCGATTCCGGAAGTTGCCCCCCTGGGCGCTGTCCCATATCGCGAATCTTGGCGGAAACTTTCTGCGTGGCACTTTCATTTTCCACATCACGAGCCCGTTCCACGCACTCTGTCAACAGATTTGTCATCTCCTCCAACGCTACTTGTGTCTCTGCTCGTAAATCAAGTTTTGCCAAGGCGGAAGAGGGAATGGAGTTCACCGAAATTCCCCCTTCAATGATCCCGAAATTATGGCTGGTGCGAGCCAGCGAAGGTTTGGCCGCCAGATGCGAAGTGAACAGATGCACGGTACGACAGAGCGCGTGAACGGGATTTCCCAATCCAAAATCGGACCAGGAGTGCCCGCCTGTTCCTTGAAAGGTGATTTCAAATCGGCGACTGGCCAACGCTTGCGATGTGATGTGCCCAACCGAAGGGCCATCCAGCACCAGAAAGCTACGGATCTTTGAACCCAGAGGAGATTGCCTGCACAGGTACTTCATACCGCTCAAATTGCCTTCGCCTTCTTCGCCCACGTTGGCCACCAGCATCAACGAGGC
>JANMWO010000379.1:0-1708 GCA_031394025.1 Acidobacteriota bacterium | reverse complement strand
CCCTCGCAAGGGAGCGGTGTTTTTAACCACAGGTTATCCCAACAAAGGTTGGAGATTCTATATGGATGCGGGCAAACTACAAGCGCTAAATATAGGCAATGACGTCGATTTCAACCAATGAATCACCAGGGATTCCCCCGGCTGCGGCAATGGTTGTGCGCACTGGTGGGTCCTCCCCAAAGCGACCCAGAAATTCCTCGTTCATCCCCTTATAATCTTTCAGGTCGTTCAGGTACACATTGCATTTCAAAACTTTTGACATGGAAGATCCTGCCCCTTCCAACTCCTTTTGCACTTCATCCAGCACATGTTTGGTATGTGCTTTGATATCGCCAGGAAAGTGGGCACCTTTGCCTGCAATGAAGAGCAGGTTCCCATAGGAAACGGCTCCGTTAAATAGCGGCGTCTTGGCCGGTTTGGCATCTTTTCGATGCACCTTTTTGGTAGGGGTTGTTTGTGCTTGCAGGGGGAGTGCGGCAGTTGCTGCAGCCACCCCGAAGAGTGCTTTGCGCCGTGAGGGTTTGTTTACTGGTTCCATTTTTAGCTCCTTTCGTGTTACGTTGCCTAAAAGAGCAATTGTATGCGACGACGAACCTTCATTTCACTTCCCACTACCTCGGCCCTGGTTGCGGCAGCGGTTGGATCAGAGCTTCCGAAGTACAAAATTGTGTCGAATTATCAGCCAACAGGCCTTCTGGGCATGCCTGGATTGTATCCAGGGAAAGTAGTGGCTGCCCAATCGGCGAAGTCTATTCATCCGCAAACCGAAGCGGTGGATGCCGCCGTGGTCCGGGAAATGATGCGCCGGGCCATGTTGGAACTTACTGGTGACAAAGATGTCCGCGATTGCTGGCGGCGCTTCATCGTCCCCGGCGACGTGGTGGGCATCAAGCTAAATTGCTCTGGTGCGCCGAACATCTGTTCGCATCCGGTAGTGGTTGCAGAGATTGTTCGGAACCTTATGGAAGTTGGCGTCAAAGCAAACAACATATGGCTCTATGAACGATTTCAGGATCAAGTGGATACGGTTCATTACGAAAAATATGTGCCAGAAGGCGTCCATATTCAAGCGGCAAGTCATTTGCGCGATAACCTGCGCGGTTACGATCCCAAGACTTATGTAGAAGTCGATTTTTTCGGTGAAGACGATACGCGTTCCAATCTGGTGCGCATGATTACTGATCACTTCACAAAAATAATCAATGTCCCGAATATGAAGGACCACGGGGCCAGCGGCGTTACTGGATGCTTAAAAAACATCGCTTATGGCAGTTTTGGGAATGTGGCCAGGTCGCATAAGTGGGAAAAAACCAACACCTATTCCTTCATCGGGACCTTGGCCCAAGTGGAGCCTTTGAAATCACGCACAGTGTTGCAGATTATGGATGGACTGCGTGCCGTTTGGCAGGGCGGACCCTTTGCCCCCAATCCAAAATACCGTTTTTACCCAGGACGTATCTCAGTAGGGACGGACCCGGTTGCCCTCGATCGCCTACTGATCGACATCATTGAAAATAAGCGAAAGCAGGAAGGCGCTCACTCCGTATGGGATCGAAATCCGACGATCCTGATGAAGGGGCAGGGCAAGAATGCTGACCCGTTCGCCAACCGCTTCATCCGTGAGCCGGGACACATTGAGTACGCCGGCCATCTTGGCCTGGGCGTCTACGATAAGTCGAAAATACAGTTGAAAGAGATCAAACTCTAA
>JANMWO010000369.1:0-4845 GCA_031394025.1 Acidobacteriota bacterium | reverse complement strand
AAAGCGGATGCATCTATCGGCTATCCCTACGGCACGCTTCCCCGGTTGCTTTTGTTCTGGCTGAACAAGGAAGCCGTTCAAACCAAGTCGCGACGAATTGAGCTGGGGCGGAGCCTTGCCGAATTTATGCGCCAACTTGGGCTCGACCCAAGCCGAGGCGGCACGCGCAGCGATTTTAATAGATTGAAAGATCAGATGAACCGCCTGTTTCGGGCTCGGATTAGCTTTGAGCAAAACATTGAATTTGAGGGTGGGGAAACCAACCGCTGGCTGGATATGCAGGTGACCTCAAAAGGGGAACTTTGGTGGGATCACAAAAAACCGTTACAAGATAATCTTTGGGAAAGCTGGGTGGAACTTGGCGAGGAGTTTTATAACGCTTTGATTGCCTCACCCGTACCGGTAGACATGCGGGCGCTGAAATCTCTAAAACGGTCTCCCTTGGCTCTTGATTTATACGCCTGGGCCACCCACAAAGCGCTTTCTGTGGCGAGGAACGGAAAACAGCAATTCATCCCCTGGGCCTTTTTGGCAGAGCAGTTCGGATCGGACTATAGCGACCCGCTCAATTTCAAGAAAAAGGCCAAAGCAGCGCTGCAAAAAATCCAGGCTGTCTATCCTGGTTTGAAGCTTTCAATCGTCATTGGGGGCATCATCATTTTGCCCACCAGCCTGCCCGCTGTACCCTTCAAACCACGTGCACTTGATTAATCAGTATGGATAAATTTAGAGCGGTTCTGTGGAGAAGTCCGTGGATAACGCGAGTTTTCCATGCTGAAACGGTACCGCAGAGTATGCTGAAACGGTACCACCAAGGCCGAAAAGTATGCTGAAACGGTACCACCACTCCTATAGTTCTTTTCCTATAGGTATACCTGTAACCGGTAATCCGTTTCTGTGGAAATCCTGTTGCCCGCAAAATTCAAAACCGGCACGCCCAAAATTTTGCGAGCTGAAACGCCACGAGCACTTTGTAGGAAAAAACCACGGGCACTTTGTAGGAAGTTTGTCCCATCACAAGCCAAAACAAAAAAACAAACCGAACAAAATCAACACCTTCCATAAATCAAACGCAGGAAAACCTGCCATTCCCCTGCTACCGTCGAAGCAGGAAGAAAAACACGCTGCTGAGCGACTTCCGTAAGCCCCGGCTGTCTCAATGTCCAATAACTCCTATCGCTTACAGGTTGTGGTGACCGAAAAGCGGCGCTGTGAGTCAGCAAAGCTATCGTGGTGGGTAGCCCAGGAGTCGCGAACGAAAACAGACAGCCGGAAGTCCGATTTCCTTAAACCATAACCGCCAAAACGTGTTCAATACAGAATTCTCTCGACCTCGTCGAGAGCCACATCATCATTCCTGCGGTCGTAGAGCCCCGTGGTGCGCGCCGAAGTGTGTCCGGCCATCCGTTGAGCCACCTCGAGCTTCCCGCCGTTCTGGAGGTACGTGGTGATTCCTGTGGCCCTAAAGCTATGGCAACTGATCTTGGTCAGAATCCCCGCCGCCTTGGCCCGCCGCTGAATCATCTGGTGCACGTTCGCTTGCGGCAGGAAATTGCGCGACATTTTCCCGTGACGCAGGGCAGGGAACAGCGGGGCCCCCGGTTCAGCAGCCAGGCCCGACGCCGTCAGCCATTCTTCCAAAAACTGCTCCAGATTGTGATGACAAGGCAGCTCCAGAATCTTGCCGCCTTTTTCCGGCAAACGAACCCAACCGCGCCGCTTCTGAATGTAATAATCTTCCACCTTGAGCTGAATCGCCGCCCCCACCCGGGCGAAGGTGTAGCCCATCAGCCCAATCAGAGCCCGATCTCGTAGTCCCAGCAAAGTACTCGTGTCGATACTGGCCAGCAGGGTGCCCATTTCTTCCGCCGAAAGCACTGGAGTTTTGCCCTTCTGCACGGAATGTCGCGGACCGCGCACCGCATGTGCCGGATTCGTCCCCATCACCTGGCCGGTAACCAGCCAGTCAAACAGCATGCGGATAGCGGCCAGGTGCTGCTTCACGGTGGGCTTGGAATGATTCGTCCCCAGTAGCTCAACGTAGGCGGCCACATGAATGGGTTCGATTTGTGAAATCAGGAGTCCACGCTGTTCGCACCAGTCAGAAAAGCTGGAGACGGCACCGAAGTAGGCTCGGCGGGTATTGGCATTGCGGATATTGACGGTGAAGAATTCCCAGAAGCGTTTGGTGGCATGAGGGTTCGATAGGAACAGGGCTGGAGGTGCCGGGCGGGTTGCGGAGGAAAGCGGAGCAAGTGCGGCGCTCATGGAGTTTTCAGCCGCTTTTCGATATCTGGTCCAAGAAGTTTATAGTGCCTGAGGTTCCAGGTGTAGAGCGTTTCCGCCTTTACCTTGAGAGCGCAGCGGGCAAGAAGAGCGTCATAGATTGTGCCACCAACTATTCCCAAAGCGGCATTGTCTTCAATGGCTTGAAAGTATTCTATTTCGGTTAACGCAACAATGGTCAATCGCTGCCGAAGATGGCTTAAAAAAAGCATGGCCTGGTCACTGCTAATACGATCCCGGCCCGGCATCCGGGTCAGGGAAGAATAAACTTCCGCTAACGTATGCGCTCCACAGGCAGCCTGTTGCTTGCTATAACACTTGAAAGTGGCGGTGCTGGCCTCATGATGCTCATGATCGCCATAGAAAACCGGCACTAATGCTGAAGTGTCGAAAAAAGCTTTCACTTCGTTTTTCCAAGGTGGCTCAGATCGCGTTCCGAGCGCAGATCCTCCAGAAGTTGGTTGGTCACATCCGCAGAGATTCGCTTTCCCGTCCGGAAGACCCAAATTCCATCCTCTTTCCGCAGTGGGGAGGTGCCACGCGCCGGGCGCAGGGTGATCTGTTCCCCATGGCTTTCCAGTTCCAGCGAATCTCCAGCCGCCAACTGAAGTTCGTTGCGAAGTGGCTTTGGGATTACGACGCGGCCCGCTTTATCGATGGTAAGTGTGGTGGTCATAATGGCATTATAGAGTGGGTCAACCCATTTATCAATGCCATTTTTATAACCCCCTGCTTGCCGAATCAGACTAGTTTAATCTAGTTGATATGGAAACCATCGGCGCATTTGAAGCGAAAACGCACTTGGCGGCCCTGCTTGACCGGGTAGCGAAAGGCGAGAGGATCACGATCACCCGGCACGGGATCCCTGCCGCCGTGCTGAGCCCTGTGACGGAGACGGAAACAAAGCTATCCCACAAGAGAATCGTGGATGGCATGCGAGCATTGCGGAAGCGGGTGAAGCCAAGCAAAATGAGCGTACGGGACATGGTCAATGAAGGGAGGCGATTGTGACAGGAATTGTCGTTGACGCCTCAACCGCTCTAGCCTGGTGCTTCCCTGACGAGGCTAGTGAGTATGCCGACGGAATCCTGGTTTCGCTTGAGAAAAAGACCATGTTGGTTCCCGCAGTTTGGGGTCTGGAAATCACCAATGCGTTTTTGGTTGGGGAGCGTAAAAAACGACTGACGCAGCCTGATATAAAGCTCTTTCTTTCGTTGATAGAAAGCCTGTCATTTATAGAAGATGTACAGTCGGTTGGCAAAAGCGTACGCAACGTTTTTCCGCTAGCGAGGGAATACGGACTTACCGCGTACGATGCCTCTTATTTGGAGTTGGCAATACGCCACGGAGTGCCCCTGGCGACGCTTGACGGCAAATTACGGAATGCAGCGAAGCAGGCTGGTGTGAAGGTGTGTTTATAAGTTTGAGTTAGGTTGGGTGGCGAAGTTCTTGCGTATCTGCGACACGATTTCCACTGACTGGCCGGACGCGTCCCAACATCCGTTTGGTACAGGCATATATGCTTAACAGTTGAAGTGCGGAAAGTCCTCCTTCCTGCCTACGACTGTACCGTGCCGGTAGTTACCCCCCTCGTGAAGGGAGTAGTGACATGCTTGACACACCACGACGCAGTTGTCGATGGTGCCTGTTCCGCCGAACTTAACGTGACGAATGTGATGAGCCTGGGCTCCCTCGCCGTACCTGTGTGCGTTTCGCCCAGTGTTGCCCAGTCCGAGAATTGCGGCACCGCAGCTTGCACAACGATTCTTCTGCCTGACCAGAGCTAGTCGCTTGGTCGTTAGTGAGAACTCGCCTAGCCTATCAGCCATTGTTGACTCTCCAGTGTTCAAGAATATCAATTCTTTCGGAACAGACAACCTTGGACATGCAATGAAAGCCCATGATGAACTGGACAACGCAGTCACCAAATTAATGAATAGTCAACGTGAGATCGTGCTGACTTACCCGAAAACTGTCACTTTCAGAATTAAGTGGCGCAGTTCCGTCAACATTATTCGGCATGTTTGGCCTTCCTGGCTGGCGGCAGCATCCGGGCAAGAAGCCGGGCAACTGGGGGAAGGGGGGCCAGTGATCTCCGCCTTGCAATTCGCGACAAAAAGCGTGACACGTTGCGCGGCATCGGCTACGGTGAAACAGTTACGATGAAAAGAAAGGAGAACCCAAATGCCAGCAGCACTTGATTGGTCACAATGCCCCGCCGTCGAAAGCGTACCCGGTAGATGCAGCGGCGCGTGGGTTCTGCGTGATACGCGCATGCCGATTTCCATCATTTTTGAAAGTCTCGAATATGGTTCAACCATCGAAGACATCGTTGAAGATTACAGCGTGACGCCTCAGCAAATTCAGGACGTGCTTAAATTTGCGGCCCGCAGCGCCGCAGCGCCAGTTCCGGTCAGCGTTTAATGCGCATCATTTTTGACCACAGCACACCCAAGCGCCTTATTCCTCACATCCAAGGCCATTCGGTTTCAACGGCAATAGAATGCGGCGACGACGCCGGGCAGTTTTACCGAAGTGGAAATCCCGCTCCTGCCGAAG
>JANMWO010000347.1:0-9945 GCA_031394025.1 Acidobacteriota bacterium | reverse complement strand
GCAATATCCGCAGCCACTGGCGGTCGGCAGAGTTCTGTGACGCAACCAAGCCCACGCCCAGCGGGATCGAACGGGTAGTTTCGGTCCCGCAGGTAGCTTCCCGCGCTTCGGAGCCACGTGTTCTTTTCCGAACGGTACTGCTTACGAAGCGGCTACGCACATCAGAAAGCAGTCAACTATCTTGAGCAATTTCATTGTACTACCAAGAAGAAACCGTCATGAAAGTGCAGGGTGACTAGCAGACCATCTATGATCATAGAAGTGCCCTCAGAAGCGACGCCGATAAGTAACCCTAAGCGAGGCAAAGAAAGTCGCAGTGGTCGTGCCGGTTGGTACACGTACTACGCTGGCTTTTCTCCGACCTTCGTGCAGGACGCCCTGAAGACATTGGGCCCGCCATCTAACGCACGTGTCTTGGACCCATGGAACGGCAGCGGTACAACCACTGACGTCACAGCGTCATCCGGATTCACGGCTCTTGGCTTTGACCTCAATCCAGTTATGGTGATCGTCGCAAAGGCACGTCTCCTCGACTCATCCGTCAAGGCGAGCCTCAAAAGTATTTTGGAAGACATCCTTTCAAAGGCAGCACTGGATAGTACAAGTAATCCTCGTGAGCCGTTGAGAATCTGGTTTACGCGCCCGACTGCATCAGCCATTAGAAGTATTGAGAAAGCAATTCAGACGTTGCTCATTGAGCAAGAGCACCATGGTCTCTTGTTTGAGGCTCCTTCGCTCGAATTCGTGTCCAGCCTTGCAGCATTTTTTTACGTCGCGACCTTTCGTGCGCTTCGAGAGTTACTCAAACCGTTTCGTTCAACTAACCCGACATGGCTTAAAGAACCCTCAAACGCTTCCGAGCGAATCGCACTACCGGTCCATCGACTGCATACGCTGTTACGTAATGAGGTGGAAGCAATGGCTGTTGGTTTCGAATCGCAGACCGAGGAAGCAATCCGCCGAACCGCAACGATTGATAGGGCCGCGTCAGGTTCGCTCCCAATCGCGAGTGGATCAATCGACGCAGTGATTTCCTCACCACCATACTGCACGAGAATCGACTATGTGAAGAAAACAAGCCCAGAACTTGCTTTGCTAGGAGCCCACCAAACCGGGCTGCTTGAGCTAAGGGACCAGATGATAGGAACACCCACCATTAGCAAGACCACGCCGAGACAGGACACCGCTTGGGGTGAGACTTGCCTGAATTTGATGGAAACTATTTCAAACCATGACTCATACGCGTCAAAATCCTACTACAGCAAAACCTACGTACAGTACTTTGCAGGAATACACGCCTCACTGCGAGAAATTGACCGCACATTGCGGCCAGGCGGTTCGTGTGTGTTGGTTGTCCAAGATTCGAATTTTAAAAACGTCCACATCGACCTGGCGACAATTTTAGACGAGATGGCTCATAATCAGCGTTGGATGAGAATTTTTAGAGCTGATTTTCCTACTAACAGGACAATTGCAGGCATCCGTGCGAAGCAGAGAGTTAGCAGCACTGCCAAGTTCACAACCGAAACAGTGTTAGGTTTCCGCAAGGACATTTAATCGCCGAGGAGCTCAAGTAAATGGCCGAAAGTAACGGTGGAACGCTTCTTCTAGAAGCCGTTCAAAAGAAAGTAAAGAAGGTTCAGACGACGAGTCTCGACCTATCCTTCAATGAACTGATGGACATGTACGTGCAAGGGGAACTAATCGTCGATCCCGAATACCAACGGGCATTCCGGTGGTCGGAAGGTAAGGAATCGCGCTTTATTGAATCTCTTGTACTCGGAATGCCAATACCACCGATCTTTGTGATTGAGCAAGAAGAAGGGAAATACGAGCTCATCGATGGGCTACAACGGCTGTCATCCTACTTCCATTTCAGAGGTAAGCTTACCCTAGATGCATTCGACAGAAAGATTGCTGAAAACGAACACCTCAAAACTCAGCAACTGCGACATCGTTGATGAATTGAATGGCCTGGAGCACAACGACCTTCCAACAGCGATGCAGATTCGGCTAAAACGTCATTTTATCCGCGTCGAAGTGATCGGAAAGGACAGCGACCAACGCCTCAGGTACCACATGTTCAAACGGCTGAACACTGGTGGCGAAAGTCTCAGCGAACAAGAGATTCGGAACTGCACAGTACGCCTGCTCGACGGTGGCGCGAAGTTGATGAAATTTGTCGTAGAGCTGAGCTTGCTCGATACCTTTCGACTTTGCACCGATACCCTTTCGGATGTTGCGCGCCAAGAACGATTCGACCAAGAGTTGGTATTGAGGTTTTTTGCGTTCAAGAATAATCGTGCAACATACCGACATGACGTTAGCGACTTTATAACCCACTACATGGAGGCGATCTCTGATTCGGCAACAGGCCAAGAATTCGACTACGAACAAGAGAGAATAAGATTTTCAAAAACTTTCGAGATACTCTCCAAAACGCTCGATGAACGAGCATTCGGATGGGCGAACAAACACGGCACAGTGGTGCGCGGGTTTGGGGTCTATCAATTCGAAGCATTCACCCTTGGGCTGCAGTCGGCATTGGAACGAATCGATCCTAACAATCAGGCGCACATCGACCGATTGAGAACTCTTTTAGAAGGCATCAAGAAGGATACCGCCTTTATAGGATTAACGACAGGCGGCGGAAAGAACACCAAAGGAGCGCTGGACAATCGGATACAATTCGTCGAAAGCCGAATCCCGACGACGCTATGAACATCGAAGAAGTGTGGGCAGAGCTCGAAAACGATATGGCTTGGCGACAAGCAGAGATTCGCGCACTGTCCAACCTACAAGCATCCACGAGACGTGACGCGGAGAAAGCGCATCTCCGAAGAGCGCTGCTCGTGATGTTGTACGCACACACAGAGGGATTCTGCAAACTCGCCTTTCTGACTTATGTCAACGCAATCAACAAAGCAATGATATCCTGCTCCAATGCTGCAGACGGGATTGCAGCAGCCGCATTCACTGATGTCTTTCATGCGCTTACTTACGGAGATGAAAAGCGCCGAGTGTTTCTCGCTTCGCCCCCCGAGGACAAGAAACTGACCATCCTCGCCCGACAACGAGAATTCTTCACCGAACTCCCCCGGTTGCTGGCACGCCAAATTCAACTACCAGACACCGTTGTCAACACCGAAGACAACCTCTCCTCGAAAGTTGTCAAACGCAACGTCTACCGGCTGGGCCTTCCAGAGAGTTTGCTGAGCAATTACTATACCGATTTGGATGAACTCGTCAACCGACGCAACAACATAGCCCACGGGGGAGACGGCGACCCGGTGAAAGAACGTGACTATGAACGCCTCCAAAAATCAGCATTTGGAGCGATGGACGAACTGGCGCTGAGCATAGTCTCGGCTATCGAGGGCGCACAGTATTCAAGGCAACAACTTTCGGGGACCACTGTCAACTGAAAGGACGACTCCGAACGGAGTACTGATTCAAGAGGCCAAGGCGCGCCAAGTGCGGGCCGACGGGATTCACTTCCAGAGCATCGAGAGAGAGTCTTGTCATCGGGCAGACCAATGTAGAAAATTACTGGGCAATCACATTCAAGTTCACCCCAGGGCTGTCCACACCACCTACATTCACCACCACCGCCTGAACACCAGCCGGAGTATTGAGCGGGATGGTGAAGTTGACTTGAGTGACCCCACTTAGTCCACTGGGAACTCCCGCAAATGCCACATCGGCTTTTATTCCGCCCACTGTCACAGTAAGTGGAAGCTTGGGCTTCGGTAACCTTGCAATCGAAGTAGTGAAAGTTGGAGTGGCTCCGGTGGCCAAGCTGGGCGATAGGTCGCCATCCCCTGTGATGAACGCTAAGAGCACGTCACCCGGCTTACCACTTGCTGAAGGCACTAAAGACCCGTTGCTGGCGAAGATCCCTGGTGCCGACGGAGCCACTTCAATGGAAAATGCTGCCACTTGGCCGTTGTTGTTCACACCCACCACGGCAGTGCCTTTGCTGGTTTCATAGGGGATTTGAATATTCAACTGTCCAGCGGAAACGAAGTAGAACGGTGCTGAAACTCCGTTGACCGTTGCCGACACTCCATTGCTAAACAGCGGGAGCGGTATTCTTGCAGCGACCGCCGTGGAGGGTGCCAGATTCGTTCCAAACACGCTTAGTACCATTCCCGGGGCGAAGGCTGTTTTGAATGATGCGCCGTTGGCCACCCCGGCAATGGAGGTTCCCGCCGATGCGCCCACCACCAAGGTCACGGGCAATTCCAGTAACTGGGGCAAGGTGTCTGTCCCTTGAATAACAACCTTGGCGAAGTAGACTCCATTGCTCAAGCCTGCTCCGTCGACATTCAACTT
Source organism: Acidobacteriota bacterium (assembly GCA_031394025.1). Lineage (GTDB taxonomy): Bacteria > Acidobacteriota > Terriglobia > Bryobacterales > Bryobacteraceae > JANXSF01. The sequence goes on along the minus strand of JANMWO010000347.1, from coordinate 5,610 downwards.
CAACTGCCCTGATCCTGCGCCCGATTGCGGGTTAGTGGTCAACCAGGTAGGCCCTGCACTTACTGGCTGCACTGTAACTCTCCATGCCGGTGAGCCCGTTCCAAAGTTGAGACTCACCGTGGAGCTGCCAGTTTGCAATGAATTTGTAAGTGGGATTGTGACCTCCTGTGGAGAAAGCGACATGGGAAAAGTGGAAGCAGGGGCATCACTCAAAGTGGCACCAGCAGTGGCCACGATGGTGTTCCCCAATTCACTCACGACATTTACAGTAAAGATGCGATTGCCGAGGGCCGTGGAACGGTCCACGCAGACGTTGGCTCGCAACGTTCCCAGCGGTGCCAGTCGTGCTGTTCCGAAGAGCTTTTGGATATCGGAAGATATGTCCGTTGTGCCTGAGCGCAACAGCGTGACTTGTGCAGAAAATCCACCTTTTTCCTGCAATAACAAAGGTACTTGCCAGGCACAGGAAGGGTCGGCGGCGTTGTTTTGTTGGATATTGGACGACGTGACCGACAACGCGATGGCAGGGGCCAACGGCGTCTGAAGAGAAGGCAGGAATGGAACCGAAACCTCCTGCGACCACGTCTTGCCGTTAGCATCCGTGCCACTGAATCGGAAGATTCGGTTCAACGGTGCCAATAATCCTACACCGCTTAAGCTGGCCGATAAAGTCCCGTTGGCAGGCAGGTTCGTTGTGCCGAAGCCCCCTGGCAGGGCCTGGTTGGTTCCGTTCACGGTGAACGAAGTGATGGTGGCGGCTACTCCAGCTTTTTCGGTAAGGGACACAATGTAGGGCCAGGAAATACCTACCTGCAATACCGGGTTGGGATTCACTGAGACGACTACAACTGCGGCTGAAGCAGGAAAATCAAATGCAACGGTTACTTTCCCTGAGGAACTGCCGTAACTGGCATCGCCTCCATAAAAAGCAGTTACTATATTGTTGCCAGCGGCAATTAGAGCTGCGTCCACAGTAATTACTGCCCCTCCTGATGCTAACTCAGCCGATGCAATCAAATTGTTATTGGCGAGTAACATCAAAGTGCCCGAAGGGGTTCCCGAATCTCCACTTACATTCACAGTTACAGTTACGGTACCGGCCAATCCTGTTCCTTCACGGGACGCAGTAACTGCCGTGGTGCTGCTTTTGCCAGCGCTCCATTCGGTCACTAAACGGTAGGCATCGACAGAACCCAAGCCTGTAGCCAGATCATAGTTAGGAGTCGCGGCATAGCCCAGCAATCCATCGACACAGCCAGGACTGCCTTGCGTGCAGGGCACCTTGATATCGCCTTCCGTTATATCGTGAAAAGCACCTGGGTTGGACTGCGCCATGCGATAGAGCGAGGGGTTGATGTTACCCTGGCCGTCGGGACTTTTCTGGTATTGATTGAGCAGCGCAACCATGCCCGCAAACGCCGGGGCGGAGGCAGAGGTTCCCCCGAAGATAACGCCGCGGCCTTGTAGCACAACGTAATATCCATCATGATCTCCACTGGCTGTAAGTGAAATATCGGGCACGTCACGCGCTTTATCATCGGGAACGCCGGGACCTTTCTGCCAGTAAGGTTTGGCGTAAAGACCGCTGGGGCCGCCACCTCCTGCAAAAAGACTGGTGCGCAGCAAGGAACTGTTCCAAGGCTTTTCGGGGATGTAAGATCGGGCAGAAGCAAGGTTGGCAGTGTTCAAAGTATTCCAATAGTTTCCGCTTCCTTCGTTGAATTCCGTACCGCCCACGGCTGTTACTTCTGGTAAGGTGGACGGGTAACTTGCGGTTGGGCCCTTGGAAGCCTGCGGAGTTGGCGAGGTGGTATCGCAAGTGGCCGAACCAGCATCACCCGATGAGACCATCCAGGTTATGCCCTGGGCGTTGGCTTGCTGCGCAACTCCACGCTGGGAAGCATTGGTAGTAAGTTCACAAGCTCCGTAACTGTAAGTCATGACCGGAGCAATATTTTGGTCAACCGCATATTGCGCGGAAGTACGGACGGAATTGGAATATACATAAACAATAGTGGCGTTACGGGCCACTGCACCGGACCATTGCAGGTCAAGATTTGCTTCCCCTTCATCTGCGGTTTTACCTGGATCGGTTCCGAACAACAACAATTGTGGATCGTTAGCAGGTAGCCCGAATCGGCGGCGGAAAGCGCGAGTGTCTTCCAAATCGACCGCAGTTCTACCGATGACCGCTAACTTCTGACCGGTACCGTCGATCCCCGTTTGATATAGCGAAGTAATGTTATAGATCGTTGCCAAATCATCGGGTGCCAGATAGTGCGTAGTGCCGATGTTGTAGGCCGGTTGTTCTGAAGATCGCCTCAACAACGATTCCGGTTCAAAATCATCGAGCCCGACAATTCCACTCACCAACGGTTGCAGGGCTTCGGGTACGGAAAGCTCGCCAACAGGGGCAAAGTGAGTTTGCCCGTCAACCTGGTAATGATGGAGCTCAGTTCGAAATGCCCGCCCCACTTTCTGTGCACTTCCGCTGAAGGTGATCCAGTTGCGGCCGCGGGCCACATCATGAACGGTCAACCCTTCCGCCTTCAGCCAATCAGCGGCTTGGGTGACGTCATTTTTAGTGAGACCAAAGTGATCGCCAAACTGCTCCGGAGTCAACCAGCGATGGTAGTTCGGGGATGAGGGACTTTGCTGTTCGCTAAGGAACATGTCGATGGAAGGCGCAGGCTTGAAGTGGAGTGTTGCGTAGGACAACTTCATAGAAGGGTCTACGGGACCACGATCCAACTGGATTAGGGCACGAGGGTTCCTGGACCCTTTCACGGTGATGCGACGATTAGGGTCGATACGAGACTTCATACGGTCCTGCCCGGGCAGTGCGGTAGCCGTGGCAAGCAATATCAAACAAAGGGTTCGCGCTTTAGGTGACATGTTCTTCCTTATCCTAACCTTTCGATTGGATGGCGATGTTGACGCTGTCAAAACGTAATGCGCAAAGACCTTAAGGAATGGGTCAAAACTGTTTAAACAATCTAGAAGATGTACTTCACCGCCAGTTGCAGTTGTCGCTCACCGCTCTTCGTCGTTACCTGACCGAATGATCCGCTGGTGGGATTTGCGTTAGCCCCTCCCCAATTGGGATGGTTCAACACATTGAACATTTCGAAGCGCATTTGAAGCTTCTGTTTATCTGTGACTGCAAAGTTCTTACGCAAGCCTAAATCCCAGTTGTAAAAACCTGGGCTGCGCACTATGTTGCGTTGGAAGGGTGCAAAGGTACGTAGATCAGGCTTGGCAAAAACGTCCTTATTAAACCACACTGCGAAGCTGCTGAATTCTGTGCGGGTGACTGAGTTCGGATCGCCAGTCACTTTCCAGAATTGCGTTCCCGAACCCGGCCCAACACCGGCATAATCCACGCCCTCGCGGATGGAAAGTGGTCCACCGGATTGCCATTGATTCACTCCCGATAGCTCCCAACCCCCGAGCATCGACTTAGTAAGTCGGTTTGAGCTTTTATTGAAGAACGGGATTTCGTAAATGTAATTGAGAATCAGCACATGGGGACGGTCGTTGTCAGAAATACCGTAATAGCCTTTGCCGTCGAAGGCATTGGGCAGAACCTCTGTCAGACTGGATGCATCGTCATTGGTTCGGGACAAAGTATAGGCAACTCCGAATTGAATCCCTTTTGAAAACCGGCGTTCCAAACTCATTTGCAGGCCGTTATACATGGACTTCCCGGAATTTTCAGAGATGCCAATAATCCCATAGCCTTGATACGGACGCAGATAATTGGGGTTCACGCCGGGATTGTTTTGGACATCGCCAATCTGCAATTGATTGATGTTGCGCTTCCGTTGATTGTGTAATCCGCGTCGTGCAACATAGCCGATTTCCATACGCAAAGACCCAGGCAGTTCACGCTCAAAAGTAGTGTTCCACATATAGGCGATGGGCACTTTGAAGATTGGATCTTGAATGGTCATCACAAAGGGAAAGTCGCGCTTGGTGGCACCGCCAGGGGCGTCTACGCTGCCATTGAAAACACCTTGCTGCAGTTGGAACGGCGGGTTGGATCCCAACGCCGTATCGCGATTAATCGCCGTGCGATTATAAAAACTCCCAAATCCAGCGCGCAGCGCAGTCTTAGTATTGAACGCGTAAGCCAGGCCCAGACGTGGCTGCCATAAATTCTTACGTGTTGGTGATAAACCGTCCGGCAAGTTGTGATACAGGTTTGCATATTGCCCGGAATGCAATTGAGCAATGCGATTTCCTTCAGCACCGGGCACGCCATTGCCTGGGAAAACAATCCCGTTGTAACGGTCGCCACTGACGATGAAGCCAGCGGCTTTATCGACGATCGCTGCTTTTGATTTGTCGAAGAACTGCGGCAGGAATTCAGAAATATTGCCCCATCGGCTGGACCATTGCGGCCACAGTGAATAGCGGACGCCATATTCGAACGTCAACTTTTTTGACACCTTCCAGGAATCCTGGGCGAAGAAGTCGATGGACGTGGATGCGTACGGTGTGTAGGCTTTCGTACCAAATTCCGAATAGCTGTCAAAGTTGCCGAGCAACGCGTTACCCATGGCCAAGCCAGTGGTCAGTGGGTGGCCACCGGAATCGGCAAAGGTGAAATCGCCATTCTGATTGTTGGTGGTGCCTGGTCCGGCTGTGGTGCCTTGAATATAATCGTTTTGACCGGATCGTTCCAAGTAAGCACCAAATTTGAAGCTATGTTTATTCCAGATTTTGGTGGCGTTGTTGGCGAAGCCATACACGTATCCGGCCCACGCTCCAGGGTACGGACCCGCGTCCAACGTGGTTAGACCTTGCACCCGGATGGTCGGCACCTTTTCAGGCGCGGCTTTGGTTCCAGGGAACAGAAATGGATAGTTCACACCGTAAGCACTGCGGCGACAAGTGGGGCAGTCACGCCAGCCAATGTCACCCAGTCCATCGGAATTTGCTGACACAGTAAGCTCGTTGATAAATGTCGGCGTAACTGTGCTTGTAAGACTGGCCGCCCCTGTGCGGTTGGGACGGGACCACGATTCCTGCATACGCCCGAAAGTATCGCTGAAGGGAACATTGAAGAGCCAAGGATTATGCGTGCCGCGGAATGATACTCGGTTTTTGTCGTTGAGATTCCAATCGATCTTGAAGGTATCTTTGCGCATGTTGGATTCGGTGTGTCCGGTTCCAATCCAGTTGCTAGCGCCTTGCTGGAATCCGGCGATTGGTTCGGGGTAGACTCGCAACAACGCGCGACCATTGGCGCTTATGCGCGACGGCGGAATGATGTTCAGAGGAAATGGCTGCTTCGAATCGGGATCGGTGACAGTGCGCGCCCTGCCAAAGTATGGGTTCGACGCCACAAGTAAGCTGCTTAAGTCTCCATTGCGCATGGCCACCGTGGGAACAATGCCGGTGTTGGTGTTCTCATATCGCCGTTTCACCCATTCTTCAGCATAAAAAACGAACAGCTTACTGCGATCGTTATTGAACTTTTTGGGGATGAACACGGGGCCGCCAACATCGAAGCCAAACTGGTTGAATCGGAACGGAGCGGCACCAGAACTTTGGGCTGGGTCGGGACTTTTATTGCGCTGCCACTGATTTGCATCTAATGCTGAG